>NZ_JBWKZH010000069.1:0-30294 GCF_059424305.1 Hydrogenophaga sp. GW456-12-10-14-TSB4
GCGAGGCTTCCCCGCGTCAGCGACCCATTGGGCAGCGGATCGCTCAAATCGGCTACTTGTTCAGCGTAGCCTTAGGTTCGACGGCAGAGTCCATGGGCGCCAACGCAAGCGGTCGCTTACCGGTCAGGATCTCAAGCGACCGATCGATTACCTGTACCGGTCGTTCGGCACTGTAGCGAAGTGCAAAGTTCTGGAATGGCCCTTTGCGTCACGGACGAAACGGTGTTCTGGACCATGGGCAGGCCTTCTTCAAGCGCCAGCAGGGAGGGCGAATCACTTCTTTTGGTCCTTCAGTGTCCGTAGCGCAATACCCGCCACCCGGGTTCCCAGTGCTCCTCAAAGTGCGTGATAGACGGGCAATAGTTCACTTTGACCTGATGCTGTTGCAACATTCTGATCATTGCTCTCGCCGCAAATAAAGAAGGAGACAAGGGGTGGCCGTTGGATCGCAATGCCCAAGACATCGCGCGCGGTATGTGGATATGCGGCAGTCTTGACCTCGCCATCCGCATCCGGCATTTGTGCAGGTGAGCCTGCCGTGAATCTCGTTGAAGGTGCGTGGATAAGCTTTGAGCGCCGACTGGCGAGCTGCTCAGGCCTGACCTCGATGGAGTCACATTTCATGGCGCCGTGTTCTCGGCGCCAGATACCTGGTCGACAAATGCCAGCAGCGAAGCGGTGGGCTGTTTGTCGCGATGCACGACCAGGTGAGATTGTCGGAGCTGCCGCGGCAAGGTCGTGGCGATGCGGCACAGGCGGCCGGCCTCCAAAGCGTCGCTCACGACCCACGACGAAAGGCAGGCCACGCCCATACCCGCCTCGGCCGCATGTTTGATCGCCTCCGAACTTCCCAGCTCGATGCTTCGACGGTAGGAGCGCAAGTGGGGCAGCAGACTTTGGTCGGTGGCCTCGCGCGTTCCCGAGCCCAACTCACGCACCAGCCAGACCCCTTCACGCAGTGTCCGCATTGGCACCCGCTCGCCGGCCAGGCTCATTCGTGCCCACGCGCTGTCGGGCGATGTAACGACCACCATCTCGTCCTGGTGCCATGGCGTGACGGCCAGCGCCGCTTGGTGGCAAGGCCCTTCGATCAGGCCCACGTCCAGTTCAAACGCAGCGACCGCGTCACAGATGGCCGCCGTGTTTCCGATCACGACCTTTGAGCGCCAGGCACTGGCATGGCCCGGTTGCGCTGCGACAAAACGGGCCAGCAGCCTGGGCAGCACATAGTTGCCGATGGTGGTGCTGGCGCCGATGCGCAGCGACTGCGCCTGGGCGCTGCCATCGCGGGACATCAACTCGATGCCGGCGGCACCGTCCAGCAGCGCCAGGGCCCGCGGCAGTAACGCACGGCCGTTGTCGTTGAGCAGCAGGCGCTTGCCCGCGCGGTCGAACAGGCGCAGCGACAGCAGCCGCTCAAGTTCATTCACGGCCGAGCTGGTGGCCGACTGCGACAGCGCGATCTCGGCGCTGGCTGCCGTGGTAGTGCCGCTGCGCGCAACCGCCACGAAGATCTGCAGCTGTCGCAGCGTGAGGCGAAGGGTATTCATGGCGGATTTGTTTGCAAAGCGATCAGATGGGTACATCTTAGCGATACAACCCGTTTGACGGGTCATCTATGAAGCCGGAAGCTTCGTCCTCATGAACTTCAACCGGAGGCAAGCAGCATGACCATCAACGTACTTCCTGAGCCACGCACATCGGCCTCTGCATCGGCTTTCGCACGCATGCTCCCCGGCCTGGCCCTGAGCGGCGCCTTGGCTGCCACCGGTATCGCGCTGGGCCGCATCGCCTGGCTGCAGGACCATGGCTTCAGTGCGCTGACGCTGGCCATCGTGCTGGGCATGATCGTGGGCAACACGGTTTACCCGTGGGCCCCGCGCTGGGCGGTAGCCAGCGGCGCCGGCGTCAACTTCTCCAAGCAGAACCTGCTTCGCCTGGGCGTGGTGCTGTACGGCCTGCGGCTCACCGTGCAGGACATTGACCATGTTGGCATAGCTGGTGTCGCCATCGACGCGATGATATTGGGCTCGACCTTCGCACTGGCCTGCCTCATCGGCACGCGCTGGCTGGGCCTGGAGCGCAAGACGGCGATGCTGATCGGCGCTGGCAGTGCCATCTGCGGCGCTGCTGCGGTGATGGCCGCCGAGCCGGTGGTCAAGGCGCGCGCCGAGCAGGTCACGGTGGCGGTGGCCACGGTGGTGGTGTTCGGCACGCTGGCGATCTTCCTGTACCCGGCGCTGTTCGAGCTGAACCGGCACTGGGCGCTGATCCCCGGCGGCGCCAACGGGTTCGGCATCTACGTCGGATCGACCATCCACGAGGTGGCCCAGGTGGTGGCCGCAGCACGTTCGGTGGGCCCGGACGCAGCCAACTCGGCCGTCATCGCGAAGATGGTTCGAGTAATGATGCTGGCGCCGTTCCTGGTGATGCTGTCGGCTTGGCTGGCGCGCGACAGCACCCTGCAAGCCCTGGTGGAGGCAGAGCATGCTCACGCCAAGGGTCAACTCGCTGTGCCCTGGTTCGCCTTCGGCTTCGTCGCGGTTGTGTTGCTCAATTCGCTGCAATGGCTGCCGGCGTCGGTGGTGGCAGTGACGATCGAGATTGACACCGCGCTGCTGGCGATGGCGATGGCTGCGCTCGGCCTGGCCACGCACATCGGCGCCATTCGCAAGGCCGGGGCCAAGCCGCTGCTGCTGGCGTTGATCTTGTTCGGCTGGCTCATCGTCGGAGGCGCGCTCATCAACCGCTGGGTGCCGGCCCTGCTGGGCTGAAGCCTCGAATTCACGGCCCAGGGCCCTGACCCTAAATTTCTTTGCACGCTCTGGAATAGACCGCATGCCGACGCCGTCTGCTCTTTTGTCGGGACCTATCGGACCCTTCGTCCAGCACTCACCCCCCTTCACTTCACACCAACCCTTCATCGGAGCCCACAATGTTCAAGACTTTCGCTTTCGCCGCCACCGCCCTGACGCTCGCCTCCGGCAGCGCCTTCGCCGCCCCCAGCGACGACGCCCGCACGCACTTCCAGGCCATCGCCTCGGGCGACACCCAGATCGTCATGCGTGCCTATGCCGACCAGGCCCAGCTGAACTGGGTAGGCGGCCCACTCGACGGCACCTATGCCACCACCGATGCCATTCGCGGCACCTGGGAGAAGTTCGGCAAGGCCGTCGGCCCACTGAAGCTCACAGTCGGCCAGATTGAAGAATCGGCCAACCCCAAGGGCGCCACCGTCTCGGCCAACGTCGTCTTCGAAGGCAAGATGCCCATCAAGGTGCGCTACGTGCTGACGTTCCGTGAAGGCAAGATCGTCAGTGAAACCTGGCAGATCGACCCCAAGCTGGCGGTGGCTGCGGCTTACTGAACGGCACGCAGCGTGGCTACTCTCCACCAGACCCTAAAGGACAACCCCATGAAGCACCTTTCGACTCTGGCCGCGCTGCTGATCACAGCGGCTTCCTTCGCGGCACCACTCACCGGCGCTATGGCTGCCGACGCGCCGGCCAAGCTCGCCAACGGCGCGCTGGTCGACGCCAAGGGCATGACGCTCTACACCTTCGACAAGGACGTGGCAGGCAGCGGCAAGAGCACCTGCAACGGCGGCTGCGCCGCGCTGTGGCCGCCCGCGATGGCCGCCGCCAGCGACCAACCCGCCGGTGCATACACGATCGTCATGCGCGACGACGGTGCGCGCCAGTGGGCCTACAAGGGCAAGCCGGTCTACACCTACCAGGCCGACCAGAAGCCCGGCGACCGCGCCGGCGACAACTTCAAAGACGTCTGGCACATCATCAAGGAATGACATTTGCTGTCGACTTCCGTCCAGTCCCTCAGGCCACGACCCCCCGATGCAAGACGACGCAAGCCTGCTGAGCTGGGTGCCGCGCCTGCGCCGCTATTCGCGCGCGCTGGTGAACAACCGTGACGACGCCGACGATCTGGTGCAGGACACGCTGGAGCGGGCCTGGGCCAAGTCGAACCTGTGGGGCGGCGTGGCCGACATGCGCGCCTGGCTCTTCAGCATCATGCACAACCTGCACGTCGATGGCGTGCGCCGTCCCAGGCTGCACACCGTGACCATGGACGACGACACGCCCGAAGTGCCGGTGGCGCCGACACAAACCGACAGGCTGGCTGTACTGGATCTGCAGGCTGCACTGGACTTGCTGCCCGTCGAGCAGAAGGAAGTGCTTCTTCTGGTGACGCTGGAAGACATGGCCTATGCCGATGTGGCGCAGGCCCTGGGTATCCCCATCGGCACCGTGATGTCGCGCCTGTCGCGAGGCCGTGAGCGCCTGCGCGGCCTGATGGAAGGCCGCGCAGAACCGGTGCGGCTGAAAGTCGTCAAATGAATATATTGCGAAGCAACCCATGAATACCGACCGTCCGCCACCGTCCATTCCCCCGGTCACCGAGGCCGACCTGCATGCGTTCGTTGATGGCCGCCTGCCCGCTGAGCGCCAGGTCGAGATCGCCGCTTATCTGGCCGCACGCCCTGAAGACGCGCAGCGCCTGGAGGCCTACCGGGCGCAGAAGCGCAAACTGCACGCCTTGCTCGATCCCGTGCTGGATGAACAGCCGCCGCAGCGCCTGCTGAAATCGGCGCGCCCGCGCGCCGTGCCGCAGACGCCTTGGTACCTCCAGCGCCTGGCCGCTGGGATCGCCATCGCCGTCATCAGCGGCGCGACTGGCTGGGGCTTGCGGGGCGGCCTGCCCGCGGGGGGCGACGATGCCGGCCGCATGGCCGCCGCGGCACCCGCCGAGCGCGGCCTGACGCTGGCGTCAGCGGGCGGCTTCGCGCAGCGCGCGGCGGTGGCTCACGCGGTATACAGTCCCGACGCGCGCCGCCCGGTCGAGGTGGACGCGGCGCACGAGGACCAGTTGGTGGCATGGCTGTCCAAGCGCATGGGCGCGCCGATGAAGCCGCCGCACCTGCAGGCCCAGGGCTACACGCTGGAAGGCGGGCGCCTGTTGCCGGGTGGCCAGGGGCCGGTTGCGCAGTTCATGTACCGCAACGAGCTCGGCAGCAAACTGACGCTGTACGTGTCCAACGATGTCGCCGACGTGGGCAGTGCCGCGGGGCCGGACAAGGCACTGCAGGCCGGCGTGAAGAACACAGACACGGCCTTCCGCTTCGCACGCGAAGGTGCGGTCAATGTCTTCTACTGGGTCGACGGTCCCTTCGGCTACGCCCTGTCGTCCGACGCCGACCGCAGCGTGCTGGCGCAGGTGTCGGCCGAGGTCTATCGGCAACTTGGCACCCCGCGCTGAAGGCCAGGGCGGCGTCGGCGCGACGCGCTGTCGGCTCGCGCCAGGGAATGAAACGGCCTGAGCCGCGCTCTTGACCTGAAGCAAGCGCTGGGCAGTGGTTCATCGGCGGCTGCCGGCTAACGACCCAAGCGATCACTCTCCACACCAACTCAGAAAGCACACATGACCACCCAACGCCGCGACATTCTCAAGTACACCCTGGCCGCCGCGGCAGCCAGCGCGCTGCCCGCAGCACATGCCCAGGCCCCGTCCGGCGCTTCAGCGGGAGCCGCAGCCACCGGCATCGACCCGCGCGACCGCGTCTTCATCACCAATGAAGACTCCAACACGCTGGTCGTCATCGATCCGAAGACGAACACCGTCGAGAGCACGATCAACCTGACCAGCTTCGACGAAGACCCGCGGCCTCCATTTCGCTACGTCACCGCCGGCGTGGCGCCGACACACGCGGCGATGATCCACAAGCCGCTGTACCACGGCTGCATCGACGCCCACGGCGCGGTGCCGTCGCCCGACGGCCGGCTGCTGGCCACCAGCGGGCGCGGCTCCAGCAACATTTATCTGATCGACGCCGAGCAGCGCCGCGTCATCGGCAACACACCCAACCCTGCGTCTGGGCCCACCACCAACCCCGAGCGCCTGAGTAGTGGCCTGCTGCTGGGCCGCGAACCGCACGAGCCCACTTTCACGCGCAACGGCCGCGAGCTGTGGGTCACGCTGCGCGGTGAAGACCGCATTGCCATCGTCGGCGTCGATCGTGCCGTTCGCCAGCTCAAGGGGGCCGACAGCCCGGGCTCCAGCGCGGTTCGCCAATACCTGCCCACACTGAGCGGCCCGGCGCAGGTGTGGTTCAACCGTGAGGGTACGTTGGCCTTTGTGGCCAGCCAGAAGGTGTCGAAGATCGACGTGTTCCGCGTCAACCCCGGCGCGGATGGCCACAGCCAACCGCAGCGGCTGACCACGCTGGACATCAGCGCACAGGACAAACCCGGCTTCACGCCCTTCATGAAGACCACACCCGACGGTGCCGAGGTGTGGTTCTCGCACAAGCTGGCTGATGCGGTGTCTTGCCGCTCGACGCAGGGTGGCTTCGACCTGATCGACACCGTGCCACTCGGCATGGGCGCTCGGCCCAACCACGTTGAGTTCGTGCGCAATGCGCGCGGCAGCGTGGTCTATGCCAGCCTGGCGCGCATCGACGATGGTGGCCCCGGCGGCGTGGCGTCGAGCCCGATCGCCATCATCGACCGCAGCGCTCCGGGCGGACAGCGCAAGGTGGTGGGCACCTTCTCCAGCCGTGGCCGCGAGTCGCACGGGTTGTGGACCAACCCCGAGAACACGCTGCTGTATGTGGCCCACGAACAGGACGAGCTGCCCGGCACGCCCAACGCGGGCCAGACCGTGTGCAGTGCATTTGATGTGAGCGACCCGCTGCGCCCGACCTTCATTGCGCAGATCCCCCTGGGCAATCTGACGCTGCCCTCTGGCGCGCTGCGCAACAAAAAGAGCATCAACCTCGTCTACGTGCGTGTGGGCGAGAAGGGCCAGACGGCATGAGCGGCGCGCACACCAGCCACGGCGCCAGCGCCGCGCACACCAGCGCATTCCAGCGGGATATGGACGAATCGATGGCCCGCATGATGCAGGCCATGCACAGCCCGGGCTACGCAGGCCAGGCCGACCAGGACTTTCTGGCGATGATGATTCCGCACCACGCCGGCGCTGTGGACATGGCGCGGCTGGTGTTGCAGCATGGGCGCGATCCTGTCACCCGGCAGTTGGCCGAGGAAATCATTGCCGGGCAGACGGTGGAGATCCAGAGCATGCAACGCCGACTGCACACCCTGCAGCAGCGCACAGCCAAAGGTGCGGAAGCGGAATTTCCGTCGCTGGGTGGGACGCGGGGGCCTTGATCGACAGCCCTAGGGAAAGTACCGATGAGCGCCACGGAATGAACCAAGCCACGCAGCGCTCTTGATCACCATGCTGTTCCAGTCTGCCGAGTCCCGCTATAACCAATGGGTGCGTGAGCACTACCGTTTTTTGCTGCGCAGTGCGTGGGCGCTCACTGGTTCGCGCGCCATTGCCGAAGACGTGGTGCAAGACTGTTTTGCCAACGCCTGGAAGCACCGGGAGCAACTGCGCGACGCTGCGCTGGCACGGGCTTGGCTCTTTCAGATCATGCGCCGCGCCGCCTTTCGCCAGGCCGCACCCAGCATGCAGTCGCTGGACGATGAAGAGCAGCCCGAGCAAGCGGCGCCCGACGCGGGGCTGGACGACAAACTCGATGTCGTCAAGGCGCTCGCGCGCCTGGCGCCCATCCACCGCGAGGTGCTGGTGCTGTTTTATTTCGACGACATGCCCACCGCCCAGATGGCCGAGGCGCTGGAGATCGCGCCCGGCACGGTGTTGTCGCGCCTAGCCCGTGCGCGCGACGCTTTGAAGCTGGCCATGGGGGTACCTGCGACACCCAAGGCCGATGTCAACGTTACCCCGTTTCGCAGGACCAAGACATGAGCCCCGATACCGACGCGCCTTTCCTGCCCGACAGCGAATTCGATTTGCGCGCGCGCGCCGAGTTGGCGATCGCCTTCGAGGCCAGCGACGCACCGGCACACCTGTACCGAAAGCCGCAGCCGCTGCTGGCGCGACGCGGCTTGCAGCGTTTTCTGGCGGCGCTTTTGCTGGCCGGTGGCACCAGCGGCGGGGTGCTCGCCGTGCGACCGCCAGCGATGGTGCGCGACGCGATCGACCACGAATACCACGAGCGCAGCTTGCGGGGCAGTTTCATGGAGCAGCGCCAGTTGCTCATGCACCTGGGCATGCGGGACGCCAACGTGGTGCCCGGGTTTCCCCAACTCATGCGGCCATGCGATATCGAAGGTCACCTCGCTTACCACCTCACCACGTTCTTCGAGAAGGGCGGCATGGTGACGGTGTATGCCTTTGACCAGCCTGTGGACCTGCGCGAGGCCAGCGGCTGGTGGAGCAACGTGCACTGGAAGGTGATCCGCTCGCGCGAGGGCAAGCCCTTGTTGCTGGTGGCCCAGAAAAAGAAGGCACTGGCGGTCGCGCAGACGGCACTGCAGGCACCTCCCGTGTCCGGGCCAGGCTGAGGCACCGCGTCCCTGTCAACGAATCAACCGCTCACCCCTTTCACCCCAACCGGCGCACGACGCCCAACCACCGGAGACCCCAGAAATGAACCAACAACCCACCTCGCTCCCCCGGCGCCACCTGCTGGCCGGCAGCGGCGCTGCTTTGGCTGCCGTTGGTCTGGCCAGCTTTGGCCGCACCGCAGCCGCTGCTGGTGAGACCGCGCCCGTCGCCGTGGCCGGTGCTGCCAAGCCTCTGCCAGCGTACGTGGGCTGGAAGGACCCGGCCAGCCTGATCGTGCACAGCAGCACCACCATTGAGACCAAGCGCAGTGTGTTCGGCACCAGCGTAATCACGCCGTCCGAGCAGCTCTACATCCGCAACAATCTGCCCGCGCCCGACGCCTCGATCCTGGGCAACCGCGATGCCTGGGAGATCAACATCGAGGGGGTGAAGAACCCGCGCAAACTCACGCTGGGCGACCTCAAGCGCATGGGCATCGAGACCACGGCGATGGTGTTGCAATGCTCTGGCAACGGACGCGGCTACTTCCCCAACAAGCCCAGTGGAACGCCTTGGCAAGTGGGCGCAGCAGGCTGTGTGGTGTGGAGCGGTGTGCCGGTGCGCTGGGTGGTGGATGCCCTGGGCGGCGTGGAGGCCGGCATGGCCTACCTCACCGGCACAGGCGGCGAAAAACTCCCCGATGGACTGGACCCCAAGAGCGTGATCGTGGAACGCTCGGTGCCTGCTGCCGCACTCGCCGATGCCCTGCTGGCCTGGGAAATGAACGGTGTGCCGATTTCGCTGGCCCACGGCGGCCCACTGCGCTTGATCGTGCCGGGTTACACGGGCGTGAACAACATCAAGTACGTCAAACGCCTGGCCTTCACCGCTCAGGAGACCGACGCACGCATCATGTCGCACGGCTACCGCATTTCACCGCCCGGCGCGAAGGGCGACCCGTCGCAGCCATCGGTGCAGGAAATGACGGTGAAGTCGTGGATCAACGGTCCCGGCACGGACGGCGCCCCGCTTAAAGCGGGTGACACACAGATCCATGGCGTGGCGTTTGGCGGCATGAACGCGGTGGCCAAGGTCGAGGTTTCTCTGGACGGCGGAAAAACCTGGCAGCTCGCGCGCATGGTGGGGCCCGACCTCGGCCGCTTTGCGTGGCGGCAGTTTGTTTTTGCGGCGCGCCTGCCGGCGGGCCAGTTCACCCTGGCGAGCCGAGCCACCGACACCGCAGGCAACGTGCAGCCCGAACAACGCATGGAAAACGCGGGCGGCTACAACAACACCAGCTGGGCCGACCACGCCGTGAAAGTGAGCGTGGCATGAAGCGCACAATCCAAAAACACGCGTTGGTCGCTGCCCTGTGGTCGTTGGCATTCACAGTGCTGCCCGTGCACGCCGCCGACGATGCCGCGCAACTTCAACAAGGCAAGGTGTTGTTCGGCCAAGGCGCGGTGCCTGCCTGCGCCCTGTGCCATGCGCTCAAGGACGCGGGAGCCGAAGGCGCCGTGGGCCCCAGCCTGGACGAGCTCAAGCCCGATGCCAAGCGCGTGGCCACCGCGCTGCGCAACGGCATTGGGCAGATGCCGTCCTACAACGGCAAACTCAGTGATGCGCAAATTGCCGCCCTGGCGGCCTACGTGGCCAAGGCTTCGGGTGGATCAAAGTGATGGCTGGTTGGCCACAGCGCTGCTGCGCCAACTGACAAAAAGGACGGGATCACCTGCAAACAGCGATCCCGACTGAGTGGCTGACCCAGGGCGGGTCAGCCACTCACCATCACTTGCCTGGTTTGATGTCGGGGACCACCATCCAGCCAGCCCCCATCATCACAACCGCCGGGAACTTCTCGCCGGCCTAAGTCTTGCCCAGCATGGCCTTGTGCTCGCGGTAAGCCATCAACGCTGGCGACACGCCCAGGTGATTGATCGCACCATGCTTGATGCTGCTGCAGTCTTGCTCGTCGAGCTTGCAGATCTCTGCACGCTGTTGTCAACTCTCTAGCAATGTCAACTGCGCGCCTGAAACCTGTCTCTGCGCATTACCACGATGCATGAATAGGAGTGATCGCAATCCGGCACGCCAAGGGCATTCACGTTGAAAACTCGAACGGCAGCAACCGCTGCCAAGCGGCACTCTGGTAGGCGGTCCCAAGACTGACTGCAGCCACTCAGGTTTTGCAGACCGATGGCAGCCGCCGCCGGAACCTGACATTCGCCATCCTGCGAGGCGAGCGTCCGCTGCACCTTCAGCACCGGCCATTCAACATCGACGTGCCGCTCAAGGTGCCGAGTTGATCTGCCCCCCCGCCAGCCGGAAGAGGCTGAAGTGAGTGAAGCCCATCGACTACCAGAAGAATGACGGAGATGAGACATGTCTGCGTTCGTGGCGGTTTGTGGTGAACGCGGGGCGCCGCTATGCCGCGAAAAGTCCTGAATCAATGGCCTGTGGCAGAACGCTTAAAGTCTTGACCACCCCGCGGTAAGGTTCACCACCCTGTTTTCAGCTTAAGACCATGAACGTCAACAAACGCAACAACGTCAAATCCTTGGGAAACAGCGGGCCAGCGATTTTGTTTGCCCACGGGCTTGGCTGTAGCCAATCCGTATGGAGCCGCATCACGCCCGCTTTCGCTGGCACACATCGCCAAATCTTGTTTGACTATGTTGGAAGCGGCAAGTCGCAGCTATCGGCCTTTAGCGCAGTTCGCTACAGCAGCTTGGCCGGCTACGCGCAAGATGTTCTGGACGTGTGCGAAGCGCAAGGGCTGCAGAGCGGCGTCACATTCTCCCACTCGCGCCCGCCTTTTCCAAGCGGCAAAGCTAGCTGCGCTTAACGAGTCAAGCGCGGCCTCCAGTTTTGCCGAGTCATACGCGAGCGCTGTCTGCAGCATGCAGGTTGCCAGCAGCGCGGCTGTCCCGGCCACACGACCAGCACGCACAATGAAGCCGCGCTTGTGCATCAGCGTTCAGCGTCCGCGTGTGTTCACCCCGCGCAGCACGACAACTGCTTCACGTCTTTGAAGAAGGTCTGGGCACACAGCTTCAGGCCTTCCACCATCGTCAAATAGGGAAACATCTGATCGCCCAGTTCCTGCACCGTCATTCGGTTGCGAATGGCGAGCACCGCGGTCTGGATCATCTCCCCCGCTTCGGCCGAGAGGATCTGGGCGCCAATGAGGCGACCGGTCGCCTTGTCGGTCACCAGTTTGACGAAGCCGGTGGTGTCAAAATTCGCCAGCGCGCGAGGTACGTTTTCCAGCGCCAGGGTCCGGCTGTCAACCTCGAAGCCTTCGGCTCTTGCCTGGTCTTCGCTCAGGCCCACGGTTGCCACCTGCGGATCGGTGAAGACGACTGCCGGCATGGCCTTCAGGTCCAGCACCGCATCGCCCCCCATCATGTTGCGTGCCGCGCGTGTTCCGGCGGCGGCGGCAACGTAGACGTATTGCGGCTGGTTGGTGCAATCTCCGGCGGCGAAGATATGGGCGACCGAGGTGCGCATGTGTTCGTCGATGACGACAGCGCCTGAATCATCCACGGCAACGCCAGCAAGCTCCAACCCCAGGTTTGCCGTATTGGCTTGCCGGCCCGTCGCCACCAGCAAGCGATCGCCCTTGAGCTTCTCGGCGCCGGTGTCGATGTGGAAATCGGTGCCGTCGTGGCTCACTGTTTGAATCTGCGTGTGGGTCAGAATCCGCATGCCTTCTACTTCCAGAGCCAACTGAAGTCCGGCACTGATCGCCGGATCTTCCTTGGACAACAGCGTCGAGCGCGCAATGAGCGTGACTTTGGAGCCGAGGCGCAGAAACGCCTGCGCCAGTTCGAGCGCGACCACCGAAGCGCCGTAGACGACCAGATGCTCGGGCGTCTGGTCGGCGAGCAGCGCTGTGGTCGATGTCCAGTACGGGGTCGCGGACAGGCCCGGCGTGGTAGGCGCGATAGGAGAGCGCCCGGTCGCGATCAAGACCCGGTCGGCTATGAGCCGCTGTGGAGCGGCACCCGCTTGCGAAACCTCGATCGTGTGAGCATCGATAAAACGAGCCCGGCCTTGCACCAGAGTGATGCTCGCATTCGATTCGAGGATCGCTTCATATTTGGCGTAGCGCAACTCCTCGACCCGGCTCTGCTGTTGCAAAAGCAAGGCCGCGCGGTCGATCCGAGGCGTGCGTTTGTCGATGGCAGGAAATGGGTGGTGCGCCTGCTGATGCGCCATTTGCGCCGCGCGAATCAGGATCTTGGAGGGCACGCAACCGACGTTGACACAGGTTCCGCCCACCACGCCCGCTTCGACGATGGTGACCGTCGCGCCTTCCTCTGCGGCTCGCAATGCCGCGGCAAAAGACGCCGAGCCACTGCCGATGATGACGACCTTCAGTGCAGCGCCCGCACCTGGAACGGACGTCGGCGGTGTGACAGGAGATGCAGGCTCCTTGACGGCTGCGCTCTCCAGCGTGGCATCGAACCCCTTGGCCCGGATTGCCTTGATGAGCGTTTCCGCTTGAACACCTGCATCGAGCGCAACGGTTGCCTGGCGCGCTGGATAGGACACCGTTGCACTGCGCACACCGCTCACCTGGCCCAGCGCCCGCTGCAGCGTCGATGCGCAGTGGTCGCAGGTCATCCCCGTGATCTGAAAATCAAGCGTTTCCAAGCTCATTTCACCACCTTCAGCGTAGCCGGAAAACCAGCATTGGCGCTCGCCAGACTGAGCTTTTCGACCGAGGTTTTCTGGTCGTCGAAAGTGACCACGGCTTCACGTTTCTCAAGGCTGGCTTTGACTTTTTGAACGCCATCGACCTTGGACAGGGCAATTTTGACCGTGATGGGGCAGGATGAGCACGTCATTCCTTGCACATCCAGCGTCACCGTCTGTATGGCGGCCATTGCCATGGACGACAGGCCAGCAGCACACACCAGCGCGAGGGTACGGATTGTTTTGAACATGAATTTTCCTTAGTAGATGAGAACAATGGGGCAGCAGCCGAAGCGCTGCATGGAAAGCAACATACCCAGAATGCCCAGGTAAACGAGCGACGCCAATGCCAGGGCGCCCATCGCGCACTGGAACCAGGTGTTTTTGAGCATGGCTGGCATCACTCCAACAGCGTCACAAGGTATGGATAGGCCAGGGCGATACCCACAAGCAGCGAGACCACCCAGAAAAGAGCCCGGTTCCGGGGGTTCGTCTGCGGAAGTGCGCACGCCGAGCCGGGCGCGCAGTCGGCAGCAGCCGGTGCCCGATAGATCTTTCGGTAGGCCAGCACCATGCAAAACAATGCGATGGCGATGAAGAGCGGCCTGAAAGGCTCGAGCTTGGTGAGGGTGGAGATCCATGCGCCACCAACGCCCACGCCGACCAATACCAGGGGTCCGAGGCAACAGGCGGACGCTGCCAGCGCGGCCAGGCCACCTCCGATGAGGGTCGATTTGGCAAGTTTGTCTTGTTCCATAGGGTCCTAAAAAATGACTTGATGAGCTACTATAAATTCCGTACTACGGTACAGAGTCAAGCAGTTTTGCCACCTTATTTGTAAAAATTCATGGCTCAAAAAATCACCATCGGAAAAGTCGCCGCCGCTGCAGCCGTGAACGTGGAAACCATTCGGTTTTATCAACGGCGGGGCCTGCTGACGGAGCCGCCGAAATCGCCAGGGGGCTTTCGCTACTACGACGAGGCGACCATCGCCCGCGTCCGGTTCGTGAAGCGCGCCCAAGCACTGGGTTTTTCACTGGAGGAAGTTGTGGGCCTGCTGGCCCTGGAACAGTCCAGCGCTTGCGGGCCGACTCACGATGCAGCCGTTCGCAAGCTGCAACTTGTGGAAGAACGGATCACCGATCTGAAGCGCATCCGATCGACGCTCAAAAATCTGGTGCAGCAATGTGAGGCCGGCCCCGCCGCAGTCTGTTGCCCCATCATTGAATCCTTGGCACACAGCGCGAGCAACAAATAACGTGCGCCCTGCGTTGCCGTCTTTACGGTGGGCCATTACCTTGCGACTTCGTGCCCTTGACACCGTATCTGGCTACGGTCTTATGCTGTCCCGTTGCCAGTACGGCCGCGGAGCAAGCCTATGACCACCAATATTGAATCCCGAGTGCATGCTGTTGAGGACGATGGTGACTCAGCGTCCGCGTTAGACGGTGTGGTGCTGATCTCGTTGTTGTTTTCCTGTTGCCTTTTGCCACTGGCCCTAGCAGGCCTTCCCCTGGCGAGCGCATGGTTGAGCAGCTTTCCGGCTTTCGTTTCATATCGGCCCTGGCTCGCGATAGTGGCACTCATCAGTACGGTAGTGGGCCGGCTGGCACCGGGTCTATCGGCCCGGGTCGAGCCGTCGTGCAAAAAATGAATGTGTCCGTCCACCGGGTATGGGCGCTAAAGTCATTTTCTGGTTGATCACATATTCAACCTGGTCTGTACTGGGCTTACCGTACTTCGAAAAATATCTCTACTGAGAATCAAACACAGCCCATACGCAGCTCGACTCGGGCCTGACTGCACAAAAACGAACGCCTCAAAGACAGTACATGATTGGTCTTGCCCAGTACATTGAGGCTGCCGAGCGCGACAACACGCGCCGAAGCTACGCTTCGGCGATTCGTCATTTTGAAGTTGAGTGGAAAGGTTTGCTGCCTACCACGGCGGATGCCGTCGCCCGCTACCTGGCCGATCACGCAGCTACCCTGGCCATCAACACGCTGCGCCAGCGGCTGGCGGCGCTGTCAAGGTGGCACACCGACCAGGGCTTTCCCGATCCCACCAAATCGACCTTGGTGCGGCAGGTCCTCAAAGGCATTCGCTCCGTTCACAGCGTGCCGGAAAAGCGCGCCCGCCCACTCGAACTGACCGTGCTTCAGCAGGTCGATCAATGGCTCGATACCGCCATCACCAATGCGCAGCGGTCCGGCAACCAGTCAACCGCGCTGCGCCACACGCGCGACCGCAGCCTGATACTGCTCGGATTTTGGCGGGGCTTTCGCTCCGACGAACTGGTCAACCTGCTCGTTGAGAACACCGAGGTCACCCCCGGCCAGGGCATGACCTGCTACCTTGGCCGCAGCAAAGGCGACAGGCAGCGTGAGGGCCGCGTTTTCAGATGCCCCGCGCTCTCCCGACTGTGTCCTGTGACTGCCTTCAATGCCTGGGTCAGCCTCGCTGAACTGAGCGAGGGCCCGGTGTTCCGCAAGATTGACCGCTGGGGCCATGTTGCCGAGGAGAGCCTGCACGTCAACAGCGTGATTCCCTTGCTGCGCAGTCTGTTCGCCGAATCAGGCGTCGAGTCACCTGAGCAATACAGCAGCCACTCCATGCGCCGCGGCTTTGCCGGCTGGGCACGCGCCAGCGGCTGGGACATCAAGGAGTTGATGGAGTACGTCGGCTGGAAGGATGTCAAATCGGCCATGCGCTACCTCGATGCGTCGGATTCCAGCCTGCGAGCCCGGTTCGAGCAGGGCCTGACCGCCCTGGCGCCAGCGGCGCAGTTGCCACGGCCACCACCTCCGCGGCTCCTGCTGACAGAGCTGGCGGGCATTGCGCACCCCCCGGCCGATGAAACAATGCCTATGGCGGTCCTGCGTGTCACGATGACCCTGGCCCGGTTCAGCAAACAGTCGCGCGGCCTGACCCGTGCCCACCGGCTGATCGAGCAGACCTGCTTCGAACGTTTTGCCATGCAGCGTCTGAACACCGAAGGCACACTGTACGAGCTCACAATTCCTCACCTGTCCCGTGAGGCGCTGGACGAGGTGATCGCCACTCTGCTGGACGACATGTACCGCGTTGCCGAGGACAACCAGTGCCTGCTGAAAACCTCGTTTCATGAGCCCGCCACCGATGCACATTGGGATTGAGTCGATGGGTGTACAGGCAGCCAAGTGGGGTCGTTGCCGTAAATGACCACGCTTCTGTGAGAGCAGCGAACCCTTTTCAACGCCATCACCTTGAGCAGCCACGCCTACACGCCGAAGGTACAAGGCCTCCGCACTGCCCACGCCGAGAGCGCACGATCAGCTCGACCGACTAACCAGCGCGTGTGATGGCACCAACTCCGAAAGCTGCGGCTATGACATCTGGGGCAACCGGCGCAGCTTGCGGCGCCTCGCTTCGGCAGGCGTTTCCTCCGCCACTGTGCTTAGCAGGACGCCCGCGTACTTCTCGATAGAAAAGCTCATGACGCCGCGGAAGTTGATGTTCCCGAAAAATACCGGACCCAGCCGCCGCACGATGTCGTCGTTCACACCCCCACCGGCGGACCTCAGCTTGGCGACCACCTCGTTGAGCTTCTTGGTGTTCCACGCGATGATGAGGTTCGTGAGCAATACGTGCGAGCCCGAAATGGCTCGCAGCTCATCGCGGCGACGGCCGCGCTCAGCCGCGATGCGACCGAAGTACACGGCGCGCTGAAGCTGGTGCACCGACTCGCCACGATTCAACAAGGTATGGATCTCGCGGCGGAACTGCTCTTTGGTGAAGTAATCGCACAGATACACGGACCTCAGCATCCGACCGTAATGATCCAAGGCACGATGAAGTTTGTCGCCGATGGCGGCACTGCCATTGCGCGCCAACGCCCAACCCACGCTGATCCGCCCAGTCAGAATGGACGCCACCAAACGCAGCATCACGTCCCAGCCGCGCACGATGGCGCGCTCGGACACATTGGTCAGTGCGATCGCGTCCAGCTCCTCGGGGACCTTGGTCTTGCGTGTCACCCAGAGCTTGCAATCCGGCAGTCCTGCAAGCTGCGGGCAGAGGTCGAACCGAAGGTGCTTGGCCAGCGCCATCGCGCCGTACGTGTAGCCATGGGTATCCACCGCCAGCAGCTGAATCTTGATGCGCTCCTCGCTGGAGCTGTTGTATTGCTCGACACCCTCGACCGCTGGGCCGCCCTGGCGCGTGAGCAGCACGATAGGCTGGTCGTAGAAAACCGGGTAGCTGCCGAGCACATGGGTGTAGATGCCGGCAGCGGGGGTTTTTCGCCGCGGATCGGTGCGGGCGATGCCCAAGTGCCTCGTCGTGTCCATGGCCATCATGTCGGCGGATGCCTTGGTGCCATCGCTCCAAAGTTTCACGATGGGAATACTCTGCTGATACGCGACGACGGCATTGTTCGCAGCTCGCAATCGGCCCGGGGTTTCCAACAGCCGCATGGCGGCAGTCACCTCGGCCACGGTTACGCCGCTGACCATGGCGGCAGCCGACTTGGCATCGATCTCAGTTCCGTGGGCCAGCAGTGCAGCATACAAGGCGATCAGCTCCCTGGTCGTTTTGGCATCGCGGCCTAGCAGCTTGGAGCTGAAGCGGGTCTGGGCGTCCATCTCCAGGATCAGGTCGGGCAACTGGACGGGACCAATCATCTCCTGCACCGCCTGGGCCGTTCTCTTGAGCTCAGGCTCCTCCGCCATCGCGTTCAGTGCGGGCAGACGAACGCAGGCCTGCTCGTCGATCTCAAGCAGGCCGTTGGCCACCCCTT
This sequence comes from Hydrogenophaga sp. GW456-12-10-14-TSB4, assembly GCF_059424305.1. NCBI lineage: Bacteria > Pseudomonadati > Pseudomonadota > Betaproteobacteria > Burkholderiales > Comamonadaceae > Hydrogenophaga > Hydrogenophaga sp. GW456-12-10-14-TSB4. The sequence continues at coordinate 17,852 of NZ_JBWKZH010000069.1, forward strand.
CTTTGACGCGCTGCAGGCCGTCAATGAGCAATGCCATCTGGCGCGCAATCGCGACCTGCGGGTCGACCTCCAAGCCAAAAGCCGTGCAAAACTTTTCTCGATCGCGCTCCCACTCTTCCTCGGGAATGAGGCTGTCGGTGCGGCTACGGAAGTTGGCGCTGTGCGGCACCCACAGTCGCCCGCCCAGCAAGCCTTTGCGGATTCGAAGCAGCGCACAGGCCTTGAATGCCTTCAGCGCCTTGACACGATCCTCGTCGTCGACGAGCGGACGCCAGGCGGTTTCGATGTCCGAGACGTCCCAGTCCTTGGGCAGCTCCTTCAGGCCTTCGGTGCGAATCTTCTTGAGCTGTTCGACGAGGGTCAGATCCTTTTTGCTCTCATCGCCCTCAATGTTGAGGCAGTCCATTGTGTCCAGCACGGTCGCGACCCGTTCGCCTTGCTCCACGAGCGTTTCGCGCACGATGTCGGCGTGGCTGACCCTTGGCATATTTAACACCTCATTGGCAACCCTGACGATCTCCGCGATCCGCTCTTCTGCGGTTTTGTCCGCATCCTGCGCGAGGTTCAGCATGGACTGAACTGACTCGCGGTAGATGCCACTGCGGCTGGCCTGCTTGGACTGCACGCGCTTCGCACCCATGCGCACCAGATCGCTGGTGCGACGCCCCATCCGGAAAATGGCTTCATCTGTCAACTCCCAGAGCGTGGCCTTCAAGAAGCAGATGACCTCCACGATCTGCGTCTCCAGCACGCGGCGGGAGGTCTCGGATGGAGGTCGGTGCGCAACACGCTGCGCGAAAGCCTGGATGCGCGTCTGGGACAGCGATGTGAGGTTCCAATCAGCGACGCCGAGTGTCTTCAGGTAATCGACGCGTGAGGACACCTCCTCCAGGTTCTTGACCCCATGCTTGCCTGCCGAGGTTTTGAGCCATTCGAGGACAGTGGAGTCCTCAGACGGCCCCTGGTCAAACATAATCTTCAAGATCGCGCGCTGACGGGCCGGCTTGACCGCGCCGTTGATGACCTGCATCGCGAGGGTTTCGATCGCGCGGAAGGCTGCATTGGCTCGGTCCTCCAGCGTCGAGATGCCGGGCAGGACGATCCTGCGCTCGTAGAGCCATTCCTCGGCGAAGGTCACCAACTCGGCCTGACTTGCTGCGTCCCGTGCGCGCATGGTGAGCGTGGCGGCCAGCTCCCTTTCTATTTCAGGCGCAAAGACCTCAAACCCCAGCGTCTGCCGTGCCCATGTGCGCTGCTCGCGCAACCGGCGTTCGACGGAACCTTCGGCCTGGGGACCGGCCTTGCCACGGTAGATCGACTTGATGGTCGCGATGGCCGTGGCATCCGTCCCCAATTGGTTGGCCAGCACCTTGACCATGTTGGCCGGAAAGCTGTCCGTCACGCCGGCCAACCTGCCAGTCAGTCCAAGAAACATGAGCTGGAGGGCGTAGCCCAGGCGCAAATCTAGAGGCGGCCGCCCGCGCTTAGCGTTTCCATAGTCATCGACGCGGCTGACGATGGGGATCGCTGCGAGCTGCTCGTCACTGAGCCTGCAGTGCTCGATCGCTTCTGCCTCCGTCATCTTTGAGGGAAGCTGTTGCTTGCCGAGGAACTTGTACCGATAGCTCGCCATCGCGCCTCCAAAGACTGGATTGCGAGCCACTATACGGGCACTCGGCCGCAGGCGCCCGGCGAGTCCGCTTGACTAACTGGTCAGTTGTGAATCGCAGAGCACCACGATGACGACGCCGATCCACTTGAGCTGTCACTGGAGGTAGTGGAACCCGGCGTACAGGTTTTGGGTCGTTCTCGGATTTTGTCGACGATTCCCAAAAAACCGAGATGACCCCGAGAAGGACCGGTTCATCTGGCCCTCGGTCGACGCGGTTCCCACGCTGACAGCCGAGCAGTTGCATTGGCTGCTGGAGGGCATCGACATTGCAGTGGTGCAACGCCACCCCCATCTGCGCTACGCCAGCGTGGGTTGAAGGAACGATTGATAGGGCCTTCCAATCCAAGCTGACGTGTCGTCGCTTGCCACCATCACCGCTGAAGAACTCGCTGCGCTCATTGCTGAGCGCGATGCGCTGGCCGGTGCGCTTCGAATGGCCACCACCGAGCGAGACCTGGCACTGGAACGCCTGCGAGCGTTGCAGCGCCAGTTGTTCGCCGCCAAGAGCGAGGCCCGTGGCACCGACCAGAAGGACCTGTTCCTCAACGAGGCTGAGGCGCTCGCGCCGACCGCGCAAACACGGCCGGCCGAAATCGATGATGAAGACTCGACACTGGTCTCTGGCCACCAGCGCAAGAAGCGCGGACGCAAGCCGCTGGACCCCGCTCTGCCGCGTGACATCGTTCGCCACGAGCTGCCTGAGTCCGAGCGCGTCTGCGCGCACGACGGCCACGCGTTGGTGGAGATCGGCGCCGAGGTCAGCGAGCAGATGCACGTCATCCCCGAGCAGGTGCGCGTTCTGCAGCACCACCGCATCAAGTACGCATGTCCTTGCTGCGACCTGAGCCTGAAGGTCGCGCCGACACCGGCTCGCATCATCCCGCGAGGCCTCCTCACCGAAGAGGCGCAGGCCTGGGTCATCACGGGCAAGTACCAGTTCGGCATGCCGCTATATCGCACGGCCGCTCTGCTGCGCCGCTTCGGCGGCGACATCGTGAGCAACACCCTGGCCTCTGGCGTCGTGCGCATTGGCCTGGCAGTGCAGCCTGTCATCAACCTGCTGCGCGACCACCTGCTCGACTCGGACTTGATCTACGGGGACGAGACCACGGTCCAGGTTCTCAAGGAGCCCGGACGCAAGGCTCAAACCAAGAGCTACATGTGGGCGCAAATGAACGGCACCGGTCCACCGGTGCGGCTGTTCGCCTATGCACCGGGGCGCGGCGCCGTGCACGCGCAGAAGCTCTATGCCGGCATCCGGCGCGGCGCCACGCTCGTGACCGACGGGTATCAGGTCTACGACGGCATCGCCCAGGACCAGGGGTTGACGCATCTTGGATGCTGGGTTCACGCACGCCGACCACTCATCAAGGCCGAGGAGGCGATCCCGAAAGCCGCCCGGTCGCCGGGCCAGTTGGCCACACGAATCATCAAACTCATCGGCAAGCTGTATCGCGCGGAGGCGCTGGCCACGGGGTGGGCGCCGCAGCGCCGTATGCGGCTGCGCCAGCGCTACAGCGCCGCAGTGGTCAAGCAGATCGAACAGTTGCTGCTCGCACACCTACATGCCGTCGCGCCCTCAAGCCTGTTGGGCGAGGCGCTGCACTACCTGCACAACCAGTGGCCCAAGCTCATCCGCTTCCTGAACAACGGGACTTGGCCTCTGGACTCCAACCCGGTAGAAAACGCCATCCGGCCGTTTGTAGTTGGTCGCCGATCATGGCTGTTTGCTGACACCGTTGGCGGTGCGAACGCCAGCGCGAATCTCTACTCGCTCATCGAGACTGCGAAGGCCAACAACGTCGAGCCGTATCGCTACCTCCTCGCCCTGTTCAAGAAGCTGCCGCTGGCGCAGACGGCCGACGACTACGAGGCGCTACTGCCCTGGAACATCGCGCTCCCAAGCTCGTAGTCCAATCCTTGCACTTCATCCGCGTCGATGAGTAGGGCGCGGTTTATTGACCGCATACCGCTGGCGCAGCGTAAGCGCGCGGCCATCCCATCTTGACCGCTGGGCGCGGTCGTGTTTCTGGGTATGCGCTGTCAGGCCAGCTGCCAGCGGTGCGGCCGCAGCTCGCCGATCTGGCTTGCGCGCTGCATGGGCAGGCGTGCCATCACATCGCGCAGGTAGGCGTAGGGGTCATGCACGTTCATGCGCGCAGACTGGATCAGACTCATGACGGCCGCCGCCCGCTGGCCCGCGCGCAGGCTGCCTGCGAAGAGCCAGTTGTCGCTGCCAATCGTAATGGGGCGGATCTGGTTCTCGATTCAGTTGTTGTCCACGGGCAGTTGCCCGTCACCCGCGAACCGGGTCAACGCATCCCACCGCCGCAGGCTGTAGTCCAGCGCCTTGGCACTTGCCGAGCCCTCGGGCACTTTCTGGCGTTGCAGCACCACCCACTGGTACAAGGCATCAAGCAGTGGCTTCGTTTGTTGTTGCCGGATGGCTTGGCGCTGATCCCTCGCAAGCTCCTTGACCTCGCGCTCGATCTCGTAGTTCCGCGCGAACTGCTGCAGAGCGAATTCGGAGATCTGGCTCTGATTGGCGGCGTGCAGATCGAAGAACTTGCGCCGCGCGTGCGCTTTATGCGGAGCTCCGCATAAAGCGCATTATCTGGAGCGTCGTTTTATGTGGAGTTGCGACCTGCGATCACAGGAGCGACGCGGTGTGGTGCGGTCCGTGGCGCTACATAAGAACGGCACATCCAATCTGCGACGGCCAGCGTATTCCGCTGCATGGCCACCTCATCGGTCCAGCAGACATGCCTCGAATGCCCGCCACGGGTGCGAGCTATCTTGCGCGCGTGGCATGCCGATCGCAGCATCAGCGAGGCCAGCGCGGGCCAGTACCTGAGACGGATCAGGAGATTCCGCCGGTACTGCGTCCAACTCGGTCTACGTGAGGTTGACGAGCTTACCTACGAGGGGGCCAAGCGCTTCAAGGCTTGGTGCGCAAAGTCTCGCGGGAGCGAATCAGGCGATCTCGGGAACACAAGCTCATCGCTTCGCGCGCTGCGGCGCGTTTATGAGGTCATGGGCACAGCTTCCGCCGTGGAAGCCGAGCAAGCGCCGTGTACCTCCCGTCTTGACCGTCTTGCGCGACTATGCCACGCACCTCGATCAGCACCGGGGCAACCCAGAGGTCACCGTCCACAAGAAGCTCGACCACATCGGCAAGCTGCTCGAACACTTGGCTGTCTCGGGCAAGTCATGGCGCCAAATGCGCCTGCCGGACATCGACGCGTTCCTCATCCTGTGCGCTTGCAGTTAAGTATGCCGTGCGGTACCTTGCGGCCGAGGGAGACGAGTTCGCGATACTTGCAACCTGGGTAGAAAATTGCCACATAAAATCAGCCCACTCCCTACAACCGGCCCTTGCTCGTACCGACACTCTGTGCCACTGGGAAGTCAAACGAATCGTGAAAAGATCGGGGGATGAAGATGGACACCCTACCCTCTCCGATCGTTGATGGCGAAGGCACTCTTGAAGCCCGCATCGCTGATGCGCTGCGGTCTTTTGTGGAGGGTGTGGCTCTCAACGCAAGCGAGGACTTTCCAGACGAAGTCAACGATCGGCTTGCCGGCGTCGCTGCAACCGCCGAAGCCGCCATGGGAAAAGTCTCAGGACGAGCCAGAGATGACGTCACGAGACTCCTGAACGCATCCGTCCAGGCATCGACCAAGCCGAAGAAAGTGTTGTGGCTGCATAGAGCAGCTGATGTCTTTGCAGCGGCTATAGAACCGGTCGCAGCCTGCCGCGCCGGTTGCAGTCATTGCTGCCACATTCCGATCAAGATTTCCGCGACCGAAGCACGCGCGATTGGTAAAGCAATCGACCGCTCTCCCCTACCCTTGCAGGATCATAACGAGCTATCCACGATGGGTTACGACGCGCCATGCACGTTCCTCAAGGACAGCACCTGCAGCATCAGAAACCACCGGCCTGCAGTCTGTCGAACGCATTTCAACGTAGATGTCGATGATCTACTGTGCCAACTCGTCCCCGGTCAAGCGATCCCAGTTCCGTACGCAGACACACGGCAGTTCGCTATGGTCAGTGTCATGATCGAGCAAGACTCAAGAGCTTGGGCTGACATCCGTCAGTGGTTTCCTGCAGATGCAAACCGCTTGTCCTGACTAGGCGAAGCGGCAGAAAGCGGCAGAACTCCAAGTCGCGAGTGAGATAACCTACGTGCTTCACTCGTTCTGCATTCGCTACCCAACAGCCCTCATCTACAGTGACCCAGATTGATTCTTCAAATGTGAGCTCAGCAGAGCTTCGCGAACGTGCCGAAGCACTTTTCGCTCAAGCTCGTGAGCTGTCGACCAAAGAGTTTGAGTCGACAATGAACTTCCTCGCCGAGAAGCTACCCCGAATGGGAAAAACCAAGAAAGACGCTGTCGTTCATCTGCTCATGATGATGAGGGCGGCAGAAGCCGAAGAGACCCTGGCGGAGGTCTTCACCAAATCAGGTTCCCAGCTGCGGGTAGCCAAGAAATCCCCGTTGGACCTTGACAGCATTGGTGCTAGGCCGAGAGTTGGAGCAACCTACAAATTGCCTTCCGGCGAGATCTGGACTCGCAAGCAAAAGAAGGGGCCGACGAAGAGGTCCTTCGCCGAACATGCGCGTACGTCGACTTGGGTGTCGATGGAAGCTTGAGGCTGCACATACACGCTCACGTGGCCATGCCAGTCGGGTTGAGCCAAGTACCTAGAAACCGTAGGGATGCTGACGCCAAGCCTTCAGCACTCGATAGTCATGTTCGGAAAGAACGATCAGGCCTGATTCAGCGTCCGCAAGCACACGTTTCGCTGAGCCGTCGTGCACGCGATTGCCGTGCAGCATGTAGAAATACCAGCCAAAAGGCACTTTGACTCGTCGATCCAGCGTCTGCAACTGTTGTCTTCCACTGAAAACTGACCCAGTTAGAGCAGCAATTTCCATTTAAAGCTGACCCACGTAAGAACCCTATCCTGCTGCTTTTGGCAGCAGGAGATTTCAGGAGTGATAGACGTGGCGACACTGAGTGTCATAAGACGCTGGGCACTGCGCGAGCAGATGTCCATTCGCGAGATCTCCAGGCGTACAGGTCTGGCTCGCAACACCGTTAAGAAGTACCTGCGGGCGGGCGATGAAGAGCCCCGCTACGCCAGGCGTGCGAGCTCCAGCAAGCTCGATCCATACGCCGACAAACTTTCAACCTGGCTGTCGATCGAGGCCACAAAGTCGCGCAAACAGCGGCGCACTTTGCTGCAGCTCCACACAGACCTGGTGGCTTTGGGCTACGAAGGCTCCTACGGGCGGGTGGCGGCCTTCCATCGCAAGTGGCTGGCGGAACGGCAGGAAGCACAACGCACGGCCGGCCGCGGAACCTTTGTGCCGCTGGTCTTCGGACCGGGCGAAGCGTTCCAATTTGACTGGAGTGAAGACTGGGCTGTCATCAATGGGGAGCGCACCAAGCTCCAGGTAGCACACGTCAAGCTCAGCCACAGCCGGGCCTTCAGCGTCCGTGCCTACCTGCTGCAGACGCACGAGATGCTGTTCGACGCGCACAACCACGCGTTCGTGATGTTCGGAGGCGTCCCCAAGCGCGGCATCTACGACAACATGAAGACGGCTGTGGACAAAGTCCGAAGCGGCAAAGACCGCGACGTCAATGCCCGTTTTAATGCGATGGTGAGCCATTACCTCTTCGAGGCCGAGTTCTGCAACCCGGCATCCGGCTGGGAGAAGGGCCAGGTTGAGAAGAATGTCCGGGACGCACGACACCGTCTCTGGCAGCCTGTACCGGCCTTCCCTTCCTTGGCGGAGCTCAACGCGTGGCTGGAAACCCGCTGCAAGGCGTTGTGGAACGAGATTGCGCACGGACAGTTGCCGGGCACCGTGGCGGACGTGTGGGCCCAGGAGAAACCCTACCTGATGTCACCGCCGCCGGCGTTTGACGGCTTCGTGGAGCACACCAAACGTGTTTCCCCGACTTGCCTGGTCACGTTCGAGCGCACCCGCTACAGCGTCCCGGCATCCTTTGCCAACCGGCCGATCAGCCTGCGGGTGTACGCTGACCGACTGGTGGTGGTCGCGGAAGGAAAGGTTGTCTGCGAGCACACGCGGATCATCGACCGCCGTCACGACAGCACAGGCCAGACCATTTACGACTGGCGTCACTACCTCGCGGTGCTGCAGAGAAAGCCGGGAGCACTTCGGAACGGTGCACCCTTTGCAGAGCTACCGACGTCATTTAAAAGACTCCAGGCGATGCTGCTCAAGAAGCCAGGAGGTGACCGGGAGATGGTGGAGATCCTGGCCTTGGTTCTGCATCATGACGAGCAAGCGGTCCTGGCAGCCGTCGAAACTGCTCTAGAAGTCGGCGTGGCCACGAAAACCCACATATTGAACGTACTGCATCGCCTAGTGGATGGAAAGACAGCTGTTGCGGAGGTCAAGGCGCCCCAGGCATTGAAGCTCTCGACGGAACCTCAGGCCAACGTTCAGCGGTACGACTCGTTGCGCAAGGCCCGGTCCAACGAGGAGGTTCGCCATGGGACATGACCCCGCAACCACCTCCATCGTGGCCCTGCTCAAGAGCCTCAAGATGCATGGCATGGCCCATGCTGTTGCAGAGCTCGGGGACCAAGGAGCGCCGGCCTTTGAAGCGGCTCAACCCATTCTGGCAAAACTGCTCAAGGCGGAAACCGCAGAGCGGGAAGTGCGTTCGATGGCTTATCAGATGAAGCTCGCTCGTTTCCCTGCCTACCGAGATCTTGCCGGGTTTGACTTCGCGCAGAGCGAAGTGAACGAGGCCATGGTCCGGCAGCTCCACAGGGGTGACTTCCTTGACAAGGCCTACAACGCCGTCTTTGTTGGAGGACCTGGAACCGGAAAGACCCACCTGGCCACGGCCATCGGTGTTCAGGCCATTGAGAACCAGCATCGCCGAGTTCGCTTCCTCTCGACCATTGAACTGGTCAATGCGTTGGAGGTCGAGAAGTCGAATGGGAGCACCGGGCAGCTGGCAAATCGACTGATGCATGTCGATTTGGTCATCTTGGACGAGCTGGGCTACCTTCCCTTCAGCGAGTCGGGAGGAGCCCTGCTGTTCCACTTGCTGTCCAAGCTCTACGAAAGAACCAGCGTCGTCATCACCACGAACCTGAGCTTCGGGGAATGGTCCAGCGTCTTCGGTGATGCGAAGATGACGACCGCGCTCTTGGATCGGTTGACTCACCGATGCCATATCCTGGAGACCGGAAACGACAGCTACCGATTCAAAAATAGCTCTGCAAGCCCCAAGTCTGAAAAGGAGAAAACGAAGCACTTATCCACACCGTGAGCTTCTTTGCTCACACAACGGGTGGGTCAGTATTCGATGGAAATCTCGGGTCAGAGATCAGTGGAATTCAACAGCATACTGGCCAGTGAAGGCCCATTCATCCTCATCGTCGAGCATTCTCACAGCTAAACGTGAGGCCAAGTTCGCTGGATTCTGGGCGAAAGCGAACCATCGCGTCTTGCGCCGCTTGCCCTCCGCCCATTGGTTGGCCCACGCATCAAGAAGAGCATCAGGCTGGACCAACTGGCGACGAACGCTGCGACCGCTTCCTTCACTTTGCACCATGCCGCGCTTCTCCAGCTCACGCAGGAGGATGGAGACGGTGTTGGGGCTCGCACCGGAGACCTCTGCCAGCTCGACGCCGGTGCGCCAGCTATCCCACCCCAGCAGCAGGGCATGCAGCACTCTCGCTCGCTCAGGCGTGAAGATGGTGCCAACCTCACGCCAAAGGGGCCTGATCGGGGGCCTGTCGATGAGGATGTGGTGGTTGCGCAGCCGAAGACTGATGCTTCCACTGCTGTCGAAGTAGCCAATGCCCAAGTCCTCCAGGGACTTTCGTGCTCCTTCGCTCAGCGACTCGGCCCAGACCATCTTTTGATCAATGGTGCTGTCCTCTCTCGCCAGCCCTTCCAGTTGCACACGTGCCCACTCGATGTCGCGGGGGAACGCGTTCTTTTTGACCTCAACCACCACTTTGACTCTCACACCATCAACGGGGATGCTCAAGACCAGGTCTGCTGCGCCGGTACCGAAACTTGGCTCATGCTCGGCCTCGATGCCATCGATATTGAGTCGATCGCGCAGCACGGCCGTGAACTCGGCAAGGAGCTTCTCGGCAAGTCGTCGCTCAGGATGATGCATGTTCAACGTGGGTTTATACGCTGTACAGCGTATAATGGCATTTGAGAATATGATATCTCCAAATGCGTTTATACGCTGTACAGCGTATGATGCGAGCAACAGTCGCTTCGACGCAGACGTTCCTACTGCCCAGGGACTGTCTGGCCACCGGGAGGTTGCAATTCAGGGCTCGAATGTGATCTGAGTCGGAGGCCTGTTCTCGTCAAAGACGGCAAACAGGTCGACATCCGACAGGCGATATTGACCACCAGGTCCGCCAAACACGCAGTAGTCCCCAATTGGGCCGATGCAGACGGCGAACAAGGCACCCTCTTTACCCTGCCCGTGGTACTTGGAACTTGGCCGAATGCGGGCCATCAGCTTTTGCCCTTGATCGGTGAGGACAGCCCGCCTCGCCTCGATGGCCGCGAACTCTTTGCGCAGCTGATCACGATCAATGACTCGCAATGGCGAAGGAGTCAGTTCAGATTCCACGAGTCTTCCTTTTTTGAATGTCGCGACCGAAAAGCTAAATCCGAAGAGTTTTCGTGCGAGTGGCTGGACGTAAGGCGCCAGAGCAGCGTTGCGCTCCCTCAGCTGCCTTGCCGGATCAATTTTCGGCCCTGTTCTAACCAGGTGCGTGCCTCATCGACGTTCCCACAGTCGATGGCAGAAATGACGTGCACGAGCCCAAGCGTCAGATCCTTCTTGGAAAGATCGCCTGCTTTGAAGTCATCCAGCACATGACTCAGAAATGCGTCCATGTTGGCGTGGTCGCGGTTGGTAAGTCGGGAACTTTTCGGCATCGCAGTCGCTTTCACTTTAAGAGTGCGGAAATTGAGTGAAGTGGCTCAGAGCATGAGTTGGGCCACCATCGTCCAAAGGTAGCAGCCTGCCAAATCATGTCAAGGTGAGGCGGGATGCGCTCTCAGGCGTTTTCCCAAAGCGCCTGCAGCCCGGGTACATCCAAGGGCGTTTGGGATTCGGGCGGAACACCCCGGTGGATGTGAGCGTCCCGGCGCCCTTCGAACACCACGAAGTTTCTGCCAGTGCAGTCCGGAAGATTGGATATGTAGGTCACGCCCACCAGTGGCAAGATCGAATTGCCGTCGCCCGTCACGATCAGTTGATCATGGACCCACAAAGTGAGTTTTCGCCATTTTTCGATGCGAGGCACTGGGCGGCCAATCGCTATCGCGGCGGCCCTGGCGATATCCGGCGATTCGAGATCGACGAACACGATTGGCTGCTTGGTCGTGTGCACCGCCGTCATGGGTGGGGGTTTGAGGGCCCGGCCGGTAACTGGATCCATCAGCTCAGGCTCTATTGAGATGTCGTTGAGACCATCTGCATCCTTGGTCGGTCGCAGAATTCGCGCCTCGAACCCCGCCGTCACCAGGGAGTCCGCCAGGTACAGCAGGCCATAGGCAGAACTGTCAGGCAGTGGTGGGTCCACCCTGCCCTTGCGGTGAGGCTCCGGCGCCACGGACCAGTCCGCATCAACGTGGCGGTAGATGCGGTACAGCCTGGCGTCGGCTGGCAAGGCAAAGCCTGGGAGCGGCCCGAAACGGGTCGGGATCTCCATCCCCGTCGCCTGCGTGTGCCAGCTCACGCACTGGCCCTGAGCATGTCCTCCTCGGCCAGCGCGAGGAAAATGGCCTGACGCTCGCTCTGTTCCAGATCGAGCAGGCTCGGATCAGAAATCCGGTTGAGCAGAAACTCCACGCCCGTGCTGCCGCCCAAATCCTGGTGGCGCGTGCGCAGGAAGTGCCAGTAGAACGTCATGTCCTGCCCGTGGGAGCGGTACATGGCTATCGCGAGCTGGTGCAACTCCTGATTAAGCCGTGGGCTGAGCTGGAAACTGGGGAAGCCGCGTTTCCTCATCCTTTTGGGAGGCAGCACCGAGATGATGAGGCCCGCCTTCTCGCGGTTGTAGACCGTCTGGTCTGTGGCGCCCATGCGCTGCGCAAAGGTCTTCGCGTCGAGCAGCTCATTGGGATTGTCTGCAGGGGCAATGACATCTGGCGAGGTTTTGTCCTGCTGCACCAGTTCGCCCAGCAACGCATGAAGCCGCTTGAACGTGGCCAGGTGGACGAAACGCTGCTGGTTCTCAGCACGGGGCGTGTCGTCGTCAGCGAACGACAGATCCTCCACTTCCAGAGCCAGGGGGAGTTGAGAAAGTGGGTCGTGGCGCGAGCCGCCATAGAAGACATTCCCCTGGAACACAGCACCATACAGGTCACTTTGAAGCACCTTATCGTGCTGCTGCGCTAATAGGGTTACGGCTGCTTCGTAATGGTCTGAGACCTTGGGCAGCGATGCGCCGATGAGGTGTCGCCCGATCTTGTGCAGCACCCCGAGCTCGGCCAGGGTGTGACGGGAAACCATCACGAAGGTGTGAGCGTGCGTCTTTTTCAACGCGCTTTCGAACACGCCGCTGACCGCTTCTGCCGTCTCGCGCGCGATTTGCTGCCGGTGCGCCGCGATGCGGGCGGCCGCAGCGGCCCGATCTGCCTCATGGTTGGGCAGGGAGATGAGGAACTGCTGGTACTCCATGGAAGGGTCCTTTAGGGCTGGTGCAGGCGGGTGGGCTTGGGCG
>NZ_JBWKZH010000070.1:0-30284 GCF_059424305.1 Hydrogenophaga sp. GW456-12-10-14-TSB4
AACCCACCGGAGCCCCCCATGACCCAGGACCTTTCCCCATCGCCCTCCACCGGCTGCGGCAGCAGCGCCTGCGCCTGCAAAGGCCCTGAGGCCGCTGCGGCCCCGGCAGCGATCGCCAGCGTCAACGGCATCGCCTTGCACGAAGCCGGTGAGGTGCTGGACGCGCAGACCCTGCGCGAGCGCGCCTGCACCGAACTGCTGCGCCAGCAGGCGGTGCGCGCCGGCCTGCTGCCGCATTTCACCGGCCTGAATGCGCCCGGGCCCGACGGCGACACACGCAGCGCGATAGAGGCCCTGCTCGAAGCCGAGGTGCACTCGCCCGAGCCGGGAATTGACGAATGCCGGCGCCACTACGAAGCCCACAAGCCGCGCTTCGTGGTTGGCCAGGCGCTGCACGTGCGTCACATCCTGTTCGCGGTCACGCCGGGTGTGCCGGTGAACGCGCTGGCTCAGCGCGCCGAAGCGGCGCTGCTGGAGCTCTCGCGCCAGGGCGTCTCGATGGATCGTTTCGCGCAGCTCGCGACCGAACTCTCCAACTGCCCGTCGAGCGCCCAGGGCGGCGACCTCGGCTGGATCACTCCGCAGGACTGCGCGCCCGAACTGGCCAAGGCGCTGTTCCTGCAGAACGACGCCATCCAGGCCCTGGGCCTGCACCCCCGCCTGGTGCACAGCCGCTTCGGCCTGCACATCGTCGAGGTGCTGGAGCGCCAGGAAGGGCGTCTGCCCGAGTTCGCCGAGCTGCAGGCGCAGATTGGCGCGCGCCTGGCCCTGCAGTCGCAGGCCACGGCGCTGCGGCAGTACATGCAACTGCTGGTGGGCCAGGCCCAGGTGGAGGGCGTGGAGCTGGAGGGGGCCGACACGCCCCTGGTGCAATGAGCGAACCGGCCGCAGGCGCCTCAGCGGACGAGCTGCTGTTGCGCCTGCGGCATTTCCGCTCCGACTACTTTCCGCGGCATCAGCAGCGTTTTCAGGACCTGGTGGCTGCGGGCCAACACCCCAAAACGCTGTTCATTGGCTGCTCCGATTCACGCCTCGTGCCCTACCTGCTCACCGGCGCCGGCCCGGGTGAGCTCTTCATCGTGCGCAACGTGGGCGCGCTCGTTCCGCCGCATGACCAATCGCACGGACTCCATGGAACGATGGCCGCGATCGAGTTCGCCGTTCTCAGCCTGCACGTGGAGCGCATCGTGGTCTGCGGGCACAGCCACTGCGGTGCCATCCGAACCGCCTACGAAGGCGCGCCTGCCGAGGCCGTGGCGCTCACCGCGTGGCTCAAGCTGGTTGACGAGGCCCTGCTGCCGGTGCAGCCCTGTGCCGAATCCATGCGCCGTACCGAGCAGCGTGCGGTGGTGCTGCAGCTCGAACGCCTCATGGGCTACCCCATGGTGCGGCGCGAGGTCGAGGCCGGTCGGCTTACCTTGCACGGCTGGCACTACGTGATCGAAGACGGAGAAGTGCATGTGTTTGATGCTCAGCAAGGTGATTTCGTCGCGGCCTCATTTGCCTCCAACTGCGGCACCGGGCCGTACCAACCTTATGTGGAACACGATGGGCAAGTCATCAGTTGCTGAAGCCGCCGACACGCTGGCGGCCGAACTCCAGGCCCTGGCTCTGCATGGCGGCCTTCGCACCTGGCGACTGCGCGGGCGCGAGCTGCTGCCGGTGGTTCGTGGCCGGCCTGCCCGCGCGCGCAGTACGACCCCCTGGCTGGACAAATACCTGTGCCTGGAGCCGCGACTGAAGGCGGTTGCACATGTGAAGAAAAAGTGCAACATGGCGTTTGACTGCCTGGCCCATTGCGGCCTGCGCGACGGTATCCGACCTGCGTTGATTTAATGAAGGAACACCCGAACATGAAACGCGACGCTCTGAAATCGGCCAGCACCGCGATCGGCCAGCAACCCATCACGCTGGATGTGCTGAGAGAGAAGTACCTCAAGGACGGCGAGACCAGCGAGCAGGACATCTACCGCCGCGTGGCGCGCGCCCTGGCCTCGGTGGAGCCCGAGGCCGACCGCGCCCTGTGGGAGCAGCGCTTCTTCGACAACCTGCAGGCCGGCGCCATCGGGGCGGGTCGCATCATGAGCGCGGCCGGCACGGAGATCCAGGCCACGCTGATCAACTGCTTCGTGCAACCCGTGGGTGACTGCATCCAGGGCCTGGACGACGGCGGTTACGCCGGCATCTACGAAGCCCTGCGCGAAGCCGCCGAGACCATGCGGCGCGGCGGTGGCGTGGGCTACGACTTCTCGCGCATCCGCCCGCGCGGCGCCGAGGTCAAGACCATGGCGTCCATCGCCTCGGGCCCGTGCAGCTACATCAACGTGTTTGACCAGTCCTGTGCCACGGTGGAGAGCGCGGGCGCGCGGCGCGGCGCGCAGATGGGCGTGCTGCGCATCGACCACCCCGACGTGATCGAGTTCATCACCGCCAAACGCACACCCGGGCGCTGGAACAACTTCAACGTGTCGGTGGGCGTGAGCGACGCCTTCATGCGCGCGCTGGCCGACGACCAACCCTGGGAACTGGTGCACCGCGCCCGACCCGGCGCGGCGCTGCTGGCCCAGGGCGCCCACCAGCGCACCGACGGCCTGTGGGTCTACCGCAGCCTGCCCGCGCGCGAGCTGTGGGACACGGTGATGCGCTCCACCTACGACTTCGCCGAACCCGGCATCCTGTTTCTCGACCACATCCAGCAGGACAACAACCTGCGTTACTGCGAGTCGATCGAGGCGACGAACCCTTGCGGCGAGCAGCCACTGCCGCCCTACGGCTGCTGCGACCTCGGGCCGGTGATCCTGCCCCGCTTCGTGCGCCACCCCTTCGGCTTCGGTGACTTGCCCAGTTTCGACTTCGAGGCCTTCGAGCGCGCCGTGGCCCTGCAGGTGCGGGCGCTCGACAACGTGCTGGACGTGACCTACTGGCCGTTGCCTCAGCAGCGCGCCGAGTCGGCGGCCAAGCGGCGCATCGGCGTGGGGTTCACCGGCATGGGCAATGCGCTGGCCATGCTGTGCGTGCGCTACGACCGCGCCGAGGGGCGCGCCCTGGCCGCGCAGATTGCCGAGCGCATGCGCGACGCGGCCTACACCGCCTCGGTGGCGTTGGCGAAGGAGAAGGGCGCGTTCCCGAAATTCGACGCCGACGGGTACCTGGCCGAAGGCACCTTCGCCAGCCGCCTGCCCGAGGCGCTGCGTGCGGCGATCCGCGCGCACGGCATCCGCAACAGCCACCTGCTCTCCATCGCACCCACCGGCACGGTCAGTCTGGCCTTCGCCGACAACGCGTCCAACGGCATCGAGCCACCGTTTTCGTGGATGTACCGGCGCAAGAAGCGCGAGGCCGACGGCAGCACGACCGACTACGCGGTGGAAGACCACGCTTGGCGGCTCTACCGCGAGCTCGGTGGCGACATGGCGCACCTGCCCGCGTATTTCGTGAGCGCGCTGGCCATGCCCGCGGCCGACCACCTGGCCATGATGGAAGCGGTGCAGCCTTTCGTGGACACGGCCATTTCCAAAACGGTGAACGTGCCGGCCGACTACCCCTACGAAGACTTCAAGGGCTTGTACCAGCAGGCCTGGCGCGCGCAGCTCAAGGGCCTGGCGACCTACCGGCCCAACGCCATCCTGGGCTCGGTGCTCGACACCGGACCCACGCCGGAAACGATCGCGAGCGTGGCCACCGTGGACCCGATGCGCAGCGTGATCGAGAACCGGCCGCCGGGTGCGCTCTCGGCGGTGGCCGACAAGATCGAGTACTGGACGCAGGAAGGCCATCAGACGCTGTACCTGCTGGTGTCGTTCCTGCCGGTGCCCACGGCCGACGGAGCGGGCACGGTCGAGCGCGCGATCGAGTTCTTCATGCCCGTGGGGCAGAGCGGTGAGTCGCAGCAGTGGGTGTCGTCCAGCATGCGGCTGCTCTCGCTGGCCGCGCGCGGCGGCTTTCTGGAGCGCGCCTTGCGCGACATGCGCAAGGTGGTGTGGGACCGCGGACCCGTGCGAATGGGCACGCACCAGAAGGCCGACGGCACGCATGTGCCGATGTGGCACGACTCGGTGGTGGCGGCTATCGCCTACGCGGTGCAGACACTGATTGCGCAGCGCGCCGGGGTCACCCCCTTGTCGGGACAGCCCTCACCAGTGGTGGTGCAAGCCACGCCCGGCATGATGCCGGGCAAGAAGTGCGGTGAGTGCGGCGCGCACGCAGTGATCCGCAAGGACGGCTGCGACTACTGCACGCAGTGCGGCCACCTGGGGGTTTGCGGATGAACACCACACTGCTCTCCCGACCGCCCCACCTCGCCTGCGAGGCTGAGATGGTGGAACTCCAGTGCGCTCGCGCCGCCGCCGACCTGATCCACGCGCGCCGGACCGTGCTGCCCAAACGCTTGCTGGCGCCCGGACCCGATGCGGACCAGCTGCAGGTCTTGCTGGGAGCGGCCGCCGCCGCGCCCGACCACGGGCAGCTGCTGCCCTGGCGCTTCGTTATCGTGCCGCGTGTCGAGCGTGCGTCGCTGGCCGAGGTGTTCGCCCAGGCGCTGCGCGAGCGCGACGCCAGCGCCACCCCAGAGCAGCTGGACCAGGCGCGCGAGAAGGCGCACCGCGCGCCATTGCTGTTGCTGGTGGTGGTGGACGGGCAATGCGGCGACCCCGCGGTGGACCTCGCCGAGCGCATCTTCTCGGCCGGCTGCGCGGTGCAGAACATGCTGCTCATGGCCACCGCCATGGGTTATGGCTCGGCGCTCACCAGCGGCAAGGCGCTGGGCTCCCAGGCCCTGCGCCAGCGCTTCGGTTTGAGCGCCGGCGAACACGCCCTGTGTTTCCTGAGTGTGGGCACGGTGGCCGCGCGCCGGCCCTCGCGCGTGCGCCCGACCGTGGCCGATTACTGCAGCACGCTCGGCCCCGCGCCGACATCCCACGCCAACTGAATCTGGAGAGCCTGTGAACATTCAAACCTTCGACGACCTGCTGAGCGCCGCGCGCAGCCAACCTCTGCCGCAACGCCTGCTGTTCGTGTTTGCCGGCGTCGAGCTGCCCGACGACGCCACGCCGGCCCAGCGCCTCGAATTCGAGCGCGGCGAGGGCGGTGCGCTGGTGCCGCAGATGTGCGTGGACAAGGGCTTGGACGAGCTCCACTCGTTCGACCAGTTGGTGCGCGAAGCCGCAGCCTTTGGCCAGCCCTGGGGCATGGTGTTTGCCGCCGCACTCGCCGGCACGCCGGGCCGCCAGCCTGAGAGTGCCGATGCCGAACAGCCGCTGCAGGACATGGTGGAGGCGATCCGCCACGGCCAGCTGTCCGCCTTCATCCCGTTCGACCCAAAAGGCCACGCCGTGGCCCTGGGCTGAGATGGTCAGCTCGGTCCCGCTCACCGCCATCATGCTGCCTGGGCACCGCGCTCCCGCAGCGGGTTTCGAGGCGCCGTTCGAGATGCTGGGCGCCTGCCACGAACGCGTCGAGCGCATGCTGGCCCTGCTGGCCAAGCTGCAGCAGCATGTGCTGGTGAATGGCTGGGACGAGAGCGTGGCCAGCGCCGCGCGCGACGTGATGCGGTATTTCGACCTGGCCGCGCCGCTGCACCACGAAGACGAGGAATTGCATGTGTTCCCGCCCTTGCTGGCGGGCGACGATGCCATGCTGCGTCGGGTGGTGCAGCGCCTGCAGCAGGACCACCGCGACATGGAGGCGGTCTGGGTGGAGGCCCGGGCCGCGCTGGCTTCTGTGACGCAAGCGCCCCCGCTCGGCTGGACCCACTTCAGCCCACCCGAAGAGGCCACGCTCATTGGCTTCACTCGCCTGTACGACCGCCATCTGAGCGAGGAGGACGGTCTGGTGTACCCGGCCGCGCAGACAAGCCTGTCGCCCGATGTCCTGCGGGCCATGAGCGCCGACATGATGCGGCGCCGCGGATTGCAGCCCGGTTGACGCTCTGGCCTGCCGAGTCTTGTCAGACCTTCGGCCCTCACCGATCCACCACAGCCCCTGGACACGTTGTCAAGTCCACAGATCCAGCCTCCACGTTGTTCGGATAGCGTCGAGTGACGTCTCCCCCGAATTCCGGACTTTCAAAACTAGAGGTACGGTTGCTTCAATCCCGGGGCGATTCACAGTACCTCTTGAAGAGCTCAAATCTCTGAGGCGAGATTCCCGCGAATGCTCCGTTACTGCCTTGAGCAAAGAAACCCAACCACGTAGAACATCACAATGATGCGGCCGCTGCAAGTTGACTAGCGCTAGTCACAAGTCGATCGGCCCGAGAACCACAAGCCGGTGCTCGGTGCCGCTGGTGCCGCCCTGGAAGATTGGCTATTCATAAGCGGGATCCGCGAGGGCGCCCTCTTCCGTCGGGTGCTCAAGGGCGGCCACCTGGGTGGTCCGCTGTCGGCAGCTTCCGTGCGCGACATCGTTCAGGCGCGGTGTGTATTGGCGGGGGTGGAGGGGCGTGTTCTGCTCATTCGTTGCGGTCGGGCTTCGTGACTGAAGCCGCCGCGCAAAACGTCTAGATCGCTGACACGATGGCCATGGCAGGCCACCAGTCGGTTGCCGTAGTGCTTGGCTACCAGCGCCGGGACGGGCTTTCCAAGAACCCCGCCTCCAGTCTGCTGAATTAGATTGTCACTGGAGGTAGGTTGAACCCGTCGTGCTGGTTTCGGCCCGTTTTGATATTTTGTCGACGATTCCCAAAAAACCGAGATGACCCCGAACTGCGCCTGGTGGTGCAAAGCGGGCTGCGCGGGTGGCCGATCGCGCCATCTGCGTGGGCCCAGCGCCCTCGGCGGAGAGCTACCTCAATGCCAACGCGCTGGTGGCAGCCGCCAAGGGCACGGGGTGCGATGCGATCCACCCGGGCTATGGCTTCCTCTCGGAACGCGCCAGCTTCCAGCGCCTGTGCGCCGAACAGGGTCTGGTGTTCGTCGGCCCCGACGCGGATGCCATCGAGCGCATGGGCAACAAGATCAACGCCATCGTTGCAGCGCGTGCCGCAGGTGTACCGGTACTGCCGGGTCGAGAACGCATTGGCAACGTGGCCGAGCTGCTGACCTGCGCCGGCGAGATCGGCTATCCGGTGCTGATCAAGGCATCGGCTGGCGGCGGAGGGCGTGGCATGCGGCTGCTGCACAGGCCGCAGGACGCGGAGGCCGCCTTCGCGAGTGCGCAGGCCGAGGCGCTCGCCGCCTTTGGCGATGGCACGGTTTACCTGGAGAAGTACATCCAGGACGCACGCCACATTGAAATCCAGGTGATCGCCGACGCCTTCGGCCGCTGCTGCCATCTGTTCGAACGCGATTGCAGCGTGCAGCGCCGCCACCAAAAACTCGTGGAAGAGTCGCCGTCGCCTGTGCTCTCGGCCGATATGCGCCAGGCCATGGCCAAGGCGGCGGTCGACCTGACGCTCGCGGTGGGCTACCGCAACGCCGGCACGGTGGAATTCGTTTTTGACAAGGCGAGTGGCGCGTTCTATTTCCTGGAGATGAACACCCGCGTGCAGGTGGAGCATCCCGTCACGGAAGCCGTCACCGGCATCGACATCGTTCGCGAGCAGATCCGCATTGCCATGGGCTTGCCGCTTTCCTTTGTACAAGAGGACATTCGCATGGACGGTCATGCCATCGAATGCCGTGTCAACGCCGAGGACCCGCACGATGGCTTTCGGCCTTCGCCTGGGCGGGTGCGCGAGTGGCTTCCACCGGACCACCCGTGGGTGCGGTTGGATACCCACGTGTACCCAGGCTACCTCGTGCCGCCGTTCTACGACTCGATGGTGGCCAAGGTGATCGCACACGGTCCCACACGCGAGTACGCCATCGCGCAGATGTTGGCCTACCTGCGCGCCTTCCGTGTGACCGGCATTACCACCACGATTCCCTTGCAGATCCAGGTGATGGAACACCCCGACTTCGCCGCTGGCGACGTCACCACCACGTGGCTGGAGCAAACCATTCTGCCCAGCTTGAACAAGAAAAATACAGAGGCACCACACGCATGAACCTGATCGATTTTTTCGACAAGAACGTCCGCAACTTTCCGCAGCGCAAGGGCATCGTCTACGAGGACCGCGCCTGGACCTATGCTGAGCTTGACCCTCTTGTGCTGCGCATCGCCCATGGCCTTGCGGGCAGCGGCGTTGGGCGCGAGACGCCCTGCGCCGTGATCAGCCGCAACCACCCTCTGGCGTTCATGGCCTTGTTGGGCATTCTCAAGGCGCGCGGCAGCTGGGTGCCGTTGAACACCGGCAACGCCGAAGAGGATCACCTCTATGTGCTGGGGCACTTCGATGTCCACGTGTTGTTCTATCAAAAGGAGTTCGCCGCTTTCGCGCGCCAGGTGAAGGCCACGGTGCCTTGTGTGAAGCACTTCATCTGCATCGACGGCGTCGACGGTGAGCACCCCGACATGCAGACCTGGATGTCGCAGCAAAATTCCGACCCTGTTGCATTGCCCTGGGATCCGGACGGCATGTGCATGCTGCGCGGCACCGGCGGCACCACGGGGCGGCCCAAGGGTGTGATGAACACCAATCGAAACTTCGAGGTGACGCTGTCGAACTACATGGCGCGCATGCACTTCGACGAACCGCCGATCTACCTGGCGGCCGCGCCGCTGTCGCACGCGGCGTCGGTGTTCGCCTTCGTCAACATGGGTCTGGGCGGCGCCCTGGTCATCCTGCCCAAGTTCGATGCCGACGCGGTCATGCAGGCCATCCAGCGCCACCGCGTGTCGTGGTTGTACCTCCCGCCCACGGCGGTGTATTCCCTGCTCTCGCATCCCGATGCGCGCCGGTACGACTACAGCTCGCTGCGGTACTTCGTCTACGGCGCTGCACCCATGTCGGCGGCCAAGCTGGCCGAGGCCATTGGCCTGTTCGGCAAGGTGATGACACAGGCCTACGGCCAGACCGAAGCACCAGCAGGCATCACCTACCTGGGCCCGGAGGAACACCTGGATCGGGACGGGAACATTGATGAGAAGCGGCTGCTCAGTTGCGGCCGTCCCGACCCCTTCACGCGCGTGGCGCTGATGGACGATGACGGCAATTTCGTACCACGTGGCGAGATCGGCGAGATCGTGGTGCAGGGTGGCATCGTCATGCGCGGTTACTACAAGAACCCCGAAGCCAGCGCCGAGGTGTCGCGCTTCGGCTGGCACCACACCGGTGACCTCGCCTACGAGGACGAGGACGGTTACTTGTACATCTGCGACCGCAAGAAGGAAATGATCATCAGCGGCGGCTTCAACGTGTTTCCGCTGGAGGTCGAGCAGGTCATCCTCGCCCATCCTGCCGTGCAGGACTGCGCCGTGGTCGGCGTGCCCGACGAGAAGTGGGGCGAAGCCGTGAAAGCCGTGGTGGAGCTCAAGACCGGTCAGCACGTCAGCGCGGAGGAGTTGATCGCCAACTGCCGTGCCCGTCTCGGGGCCGTCAAGACGCCCAAGACCGTGGACTTCATGGACGAACTTCCGCGCAGTTCGGTCGGCAAGGTGATGCGCCGCGCCGTGCGCGATCGCTACTGGACCGGGCAGGCCCGCCGTGTTTGAGCCCACCCCGATTCGCACCGGCCGCCGCATCGACGTGGCGGCTGCGCGCGCGGCTTTCGATGTGGCCGTTGACACGCACTCGCAGGAACTCGGCCACTTCTTCCTGGCCCGCTTCTTCGGCTTCGAGGTCGGATATGTCGACGAGACCTGCACCGTGGCGTTCGACGTGCGTGAGGACCTGTGCAACCCGCGTGGCTTGCTGCAGGGTGGCGTGATCGCCACCGCGCTGGATGTGGCGATGGCCCACCTGGCGCAGCACCTGGCACGTAGGGGTGCGGCCACTGCCAACCTGGCGGTGCAGTACCTGCGCGGTGTCCAGACTGGACGTGTGCAGGCCACGGCCCGCGTGGCCCGCAAGGGCGCCAGCCTCTGGTTCCTCGAAGCGAACCTGCTCGCCGCGGATGGCGAGCGCATCGCCAGTGCGAGCGCGACGCTCGCGTTGGCCCCGGCCGCACAGGCGGCCCTATCAGAAACGCAATGCAATGACACTCAATGACGAAGAGAAGGCCATGCTCCATGGGGAGCACGGGGCGACACTGCGCCTGGCCATGGAACACCAACTCGCCGTGGGCCGGTTCTTTGGCGCGCAGGACATGGTTCCCGTGACGCAGGCCCACATCATGGCCGACACCGAGAGCCTGGGCCAGGCCGGCGTGCAATGGCTGGAGCAGTTGGCCGATGCGGGCGGCGTGGTGCGCATTCCCACGATCACCGACCCGCGCGGCACCGACTTCGCGCATGCCCAGGAACTGGGGCAGGCCGACTGGATGGTCGAACTGGAACGCCGCGCCATCGACGCCTTCATACGCCTGGGCGTGGCGATGACCGACACCTGCATCAACTACCAGACCGTGCTGCCGGCCACGCGCGGCGAGCATGTTGCTTATGGCGACACGGGTGTGGTCATCTATGCCAACTCGGTTTTCGGTGCGCGTTCCAACTACGAAGGGGGGCCGTCCGCGCTCTCCGCTGCGTTGACCGGCCGCACGCCGCGCTATGGCTTTCATCTGGACGAGAAGCGGCAGGCCACCATCCGCTTTCGCGTCACGCACACGCCGCGAACGCTGGACGAATGGGGTGCCCTGGGGGCGGTGATCGGACGCAAGACGGGCAGCTACGACCAGGTGCCTGTGGTCGAAGGCCTGGAGGGCGCAGCGGGATCCGACGAGATCAAGCACTTCGGTGCGGCCATGGCGAGCTTCGGCTCGATTGCGCTGTTCCACGTCGTTGGCATGACGCCCGAAGCCCCCACGTTGGCCAGCGTCGGCGGTCAACGCCTGAGCGACATCCACACTGTGGACGAGAGCGAGCTGGTGGCGTTCCGCCGTGGTTATGCCGACGGCGATACCAGCGTGGATGTGGTGGTGTTCTCCGCACCGCAACTGAGCCTGTACGAGCTGCGCAAACTGGCGGCGCTGGCCAAGGGCCAGTCGTTCCGCATTCCTTTGCTGGTCACCACCAGCCCACAGGTCAAGCCCGATGCCGACCGCTTCGGCTACACGCAGGCCATTGAATCGGCCGGCGGCACCGTGCTGCAGGGCATGTGCTTCTACCAGTCCTACGCCCGCGAGATGGCCGAGGCGCGTGGCTGGCGGCGGCTGGCGAGCAACAGCGCCAAGCTGGTCAACATCCTGGGGGGTTATGGCTACCAGCCACGGCTGGCCTCCATGGAGCAATGCGTACAGGCCGCCATCTCGGGAGAACTGCAATGACACAACGCGAATTCCGCGCCCGTCACACCTTGGGGTCGGCGCCGGTGAGTGGCTTGGCGCTGGTGGCCAGCGACGGCTTTTCCGCACGCTACGACCTCGATCGGCTCGAAGGTGTTTTCTCTCGTGCCTCGCACAAGCTGTATGGCCAGTCGTATGTCAACCGCATCCTGATCCTGGACTGCGCCAAAGGCGGTGTCGCCACCGCCTGGATGCTGCATGAAATGAAGGCCCGGCGCATGCTGCCGCTGGCGATTGTGCTCAACCGCGCCAATCCCATCATGGCGCAAGGGGCCGCGCTGGCGGGGATCTGCCTGCTGGCCGGTTTCGACAGCGACATCACTAAGGACGTGTCCTCGGGCGCGCTGGTCGAGATTGACCCCGCCGCTGGTGTGCTGCGCATGGCGGACGAGGTTGTCAACACCGCCCCTGTCGCGGCGTCATTGCCCGCGGGTTACCGAGCCGTGCACGGCCCTTGAACCACAAAACTTCTCCAGGTTGTATCCATGACACATCCCACGAACGCAGGGCTAGATGCTCTGTTCGCCCCCCGCTCCATCGCGGTCATCGGCGCTTCCAGCAATCCGGAGAAGGTCGCTGGTTTGCCGGTGCGCTTTCTGCGCGAGTTCGGCTATCAGGGCCGGATCTTCCCGGTCAACCCGACCAGCGCTGAGATCCAGGGCCTGCGCGCTTACGAAAACATCGCAGCCGTCGGCCAGCCAGTGGACCTAGCCATTCTTTCGCTACCCGCCTCGGCCACCGTCAAAGCTTTGGACGATTGCGGACGCGCCGGCGTGCGCGCCGCCGTGCTGTTCGCCTCGGGCTTCGCCGAGCTGGGCGCGGAAGGTGCGCGCGAACAGGAGCGCTTGCAGGCCGTGGCACAACAGCACGGCATGCGCGTGCTCGGGCCCAACTGTCTGGGCATGATGAACGTGAACACTGGCGCTTACGCCACGTTCAGTCCCCTACTGCATTCTGGTGCGCTCAAGCCCGGCAACGTGGCCGTGGTCAGCGGCAGCGGTGCCTTCGGTGTGTTCGCGCTGGTGCGTGCACGCGAACGCGGCATCGGCATCAGCCTGTTCGCCTCCACTGGCAACGAGGCCGACGTGGACTTGGCGGAGTGCATCCGCTATTTGGCCGAGGATGAACAGACCAAGGTCATCGCCTGCTACATGGAAGGTGCGCGCGACGGCGAACGCCTGGCCGCCGCGCTCGAGCTGGCGCGCCTTCACCGCAAGCCCGTGATTGTGTGCAAGTCGGGCACGTCGGCCATGGGCGGGGCGACGGCCGCCTCCCACACCGCGGCTCTCGCGGGCGCCGACGAGATTTTTGATGCCGTTTTCCGCCAGCATGGCGCGTACCGCGCTCGCGATGTCGACGAGATGTTCGACGTGGCGTACGCCTGCTCGGTCTCCCCGTTGCCGCGCTCACGTCGACTCGGCATCCTGAGCATGTCGGGCGGCGCCGCCGTCTCACTGGCAGACGCCGCGGAGCGCTTCCACATGGAGGTGCCCACGCTGCCGGAACCGCTGCAGCAGCGGATTCTCGAGCGCGTGCCCCATGGCTCCGCGTCGGGGCCCATCGACCTCACCGGCAAGGTACTCGACGACCACTCGATCTTTCCCGACGTGGTGGACGAAGTGGTCAACTCCGGCACTTATGACAGCGTCGTTGCGTTCCAGGCCGTGACCGGCATCACGCCGCAGCACCGCAGCTTCATCACCGGCACTTGGTCCACCGTGCGCGAGCGTCACCCCGAACTGCCGGTGGCGGTGGTGAGCGTGTTCGACGACGAGAATCGCCGCTTCCTCGATGGTATCGGCTGCATGGCCTTCGAGGAACCCACGCGCGCGGTGCGCGCCTTGGCGGCACTCGCTGGGCTGCGCGAGGTCTTCGATCGGTCTGCGCCCACCCACGAACGACCTGCTTCAATGCCCCTGGCGACCCCAATGGACCGCTCCGAACGGCAGGCGCTGGCGTTGGTCGCAAAGGCCGGCATCCCGGTGGTGCCGCACGCCACCGCGTGCGATGCCCGGCAGGCGGCCGACGCTGCCACTGCCATGGGATTTCCGGTGGTGCTGAAGGTGCTGTCCGACGACATCCCGCACAAGTCCGACGCCGGCCGCGTGGCCCTGCGCCTGCGCGAGGCAGAAGAGGTGAAAAACGCGTTTGAGAACATCCTGCAGCGCGTGCGCCAGGCCCGCCCCGATGCAACCATCGACGGCGTGCTGGTGGCACCCATGATCCAGGGCGGCGTGGAATGCATCTTGGGCGGCCTGGTGGACCCGGTGTTCGGCCCAGTGGTCATGTTCGGGCTCGGTGGCATCCATGTGGAAGTGCTTAAGGATGTGAGCTTCCGGCGCGCACCGCTGGACCGTGCAGAAGCCTATCGCATGGTCCGCGAGATCCGTTCGGCTGCCGTCCTGGACGGCGTGCGTGGACAGCCTCCGGTGGATCAGCAGGCCCTGGCCGACGCGCTGGTGCGGCTGTCGCATCTGATCGTGGCCAATGTGGGGCACGTCGCTTCGATCGAGATCAACCCCTTCATCGCGCTGCCGCACGGCGGTATGGCGGTCGATGCGCTCGTAGTGCCCCTGTCGGCACCGGAGGCCTGAGCGTGGCCTGGATACGAGCCGCCGCCGCCACGCCCTTCGGCCGCCACGAAGGCCTGGACTCTGTTGATCTGATGAGCCAGGCCGCCACGCTCGCCCTTCAGCAGGCGGAACTTGAGCGGAGCGACATCGGCGGCGTGGTGTGCGGTCACAGCACCACTCACCCGCATTTGATGCTGGCTACGGTGTTCGCCGAACACTTCGGGGTGCAGCCGCACTATGCGCATGGCGTGCAGCACGGGGGTGCCACGGGTCTGGCCATGGTCATGCTGGCCAATGCGCTGGTGGAGCAGGGGGTGGTCGATCACATCCTGGTGATCGCGGGTGAGAACCGCCTTACAGGGCAAACGCGCGATAGCACGGTGCAGAGCCTGGCGCAGGTGGGCCACCCTCGTTATGAGGTGCCACTGGGCTTGAACGTACCGGCCTACTATGCGCTGCTCGCCTCGCGCTACCTGCATGAATACGGCCTCGCCGAAGAAGACCTGGCGGAATTCGCGGTGCTGATGCGGCGGCACGCCATGTGCCATCCTCACGCCCACCTGAAAGAAGCACTGACGGTGCAGACGGTGATGGCCTCCAAGCCGATCGCCACACCCTTGAAACTGCTGGACTGCTCGCCCATCTCCGACGGGGGCGCGGCCGTCATCGTCAGCCGGCGGCCCTCGGGCGCCCACCCCACCCGCATTGCAGGCTGCGGTCAGGCGCATATGCACCAGCACGCCACCGCCGCGCAAGATCTGATTCGCAGCGGCGCGCGCGAGTCTGCCCATCGAGCGCTCGCTGCAGCCGGCACAGGGCTCGCTCACATCGACTACCTCGGCATCTACGACAGCTTCACGGTCACGCTAGCCGTGTTGCTGGAACAGATCGGCGTGTGCGCACCCGGCAAGGCCGCGGAAGACGCGCGCGCAGGCCGCTTTGATCGTGGCGGCCCACTGCCCCTGAACACCCACGGCGGACTGCTCTCTTACGGTCACTGCGGCGCCGCCGGTTCGCTCGGCCATCTGGTGGAAACCCATTTGCAGCTGAGCGGCAATGCTGGCGAACGACAGGTGGCTCGAGCACGGCGAGCACTGCTGCACGGTGACGGCGGCATCATGTCCTCGCACGTGTCCATGGTGCTGGAGGCCGCGCAATGACCAAGCTCCAGAGCAGCCGGACCGACGCCGATTGGACGCTCGGCGCACCGGCCGTGGTCTACCAGCAATGCCACGCTTGCGGCCAGCGCTGGTACTTTGCACGGCCCATGTGCCCCCATTGCGGCGCTGACGGGCCTGAGACGAAAACGGCCTCAGGTCGAGGCACGGTGTACGCCGTCACCACGGTCCTGCGCGCACCGACCGACAGTCTGCGCGCGGCGCTTCCCTACACCGTTGCCTTGATCGACTGCGCCGAAGGCTTTCGCATGCTGGCACACGCCACCGCTGGCGTGCGCATCGGCGACCCGGTGGTGGCGAAGTTTCGCGAGTTCGATGGTGCGCTCGCACCGCTCTTCACACCGGCACCCGCCGACTGAACTTTGAATCAACCGAAAGATATTAAGGAGACAAGCATGAGACGTCGAATCCTCAAGTGCCTCGCGGCAGCGCTCGCCATCACCTCGGTCAGCGCACTCGCCCAGGACGCATACCCGCAGAAACCTGTGCGGCTCATCGTGCCCTTTCCCGCCGGGGGCATCGTCGACATTATCGGCCGCGATTTGGCCGAGCTCTTGTCGGCCCGCCTGGGGCAGCCGGTGCTAGTGGACAACCGCCCCGGCGCGGGCGGCGCGTTAGGAACCGATCTGGTTGACAAGTCGGCGCCCGATGGCCTGACCCTGGTGCTGGCCACCGTCGGCCACGCCATCTTGCCGGCCATGGGCAAACTGCCATTCGACCCGATCGCCGACTTTGCGCCGGTTGCCACCATCGCCGATGTCCCAAGTGTGATCGCGGTGCCAGCCACTCTGGGTGTGCGCACCCTGAGGGAGTTCTCGGCGCTGGCCAAAAGTCGGCCGGGCCAACTCAGCTACGCCTCCTCGGGCAACGGCAGCCTGCTTCATCTGATCGGCGAGTCCTACAAGCGGCAGGCAGGCGTGTTCATGGTGCACATTCCCTATCGGGGGCAGCCTCAAGCGATGGCAGACCTGATCGGCGGACGCGTCGACATGATGGCGCTGTCCATTGGCGTCGCCGTGCCTTACATCCAGGCGGGCAAGCTGGTGGGTCTTGCCACAACCGCAGACAAACGCAGTCCCGCGCTGCCCAACGTGCCGACGACAGCGGAGGCGGGAATGGGGGAACTGAAAGGCTCGTCCTGGTTCGCTTTGCTGGCGCCGGCACGAACGCCGGCGCCCATCTTGCAGCGCCTTGCGCAGGAACTCGAGCGCGTGGCCGCCAACCCGGCGTTTGTGAAGACAGTGCAGACCAACGGCGGCACCACTATGTTCCGCGGCCCGAGCGCCACGACCGACGTGATCCGCGCGGAGGTCGACGCTTGGCGCCGGCTGGTCAATGCCTCCGGCATCAAGGCCGATTGAAACGCCCCGCCCACTCAACCGGTTGTCCGTTCCCCTGCGAGAAATTTGAAGAGAATTCAATGAAGAAAAAGTTTTCAATCCTGATGTTGGTGCGTTCGCCCTGCTGCTGGTAAGCCCGCTGAGCGCACAACCCGACCTTCCCACCAAGCCCGTTCGGATCGTCGTTCCGGCCCCTGCGGGCGGGGCCGTTGATGGGTTTGCTCTGATTCTTGCCGACTACTTGGCCGTGCGTTGGAAATAGCCCGTGGTCGTCGAGTCTCGTCCGGTGCGGCCAGCAACATCGGCTTCATGGCCGTGAAGAGCAGTACGCCCGATGGCCACACCTTGCTGGCGGCGAAGTAGCCCCCTTTCCTATTCACTCGATCACAATTCAACTGCTGTCGACAAGTAGTCAGAGTCTTGAAAATCACACCAACCTGATTGCTCCTCATAGCCGGCTTATCCCAGCCGCCCTTTCAATCGCGCCCAGCATTTCAAGCAATTTCTCACCAAGCGAGCGGTGGAGTTGTACTCGCTGCTCCTTTGAATCTACATCGGACAATACAGCGCAATTGAAGACCACGATCTCCGCACCGACAGATATCCGGTGCAAGGGTACGGCGACGGAAAGTCGACTCTTCCTCAAGTGCCCTTCGCTCGAGCAATATCCCCTGCTGCGAAATTCTCGCAGGGCGCTTTCGATTCTGTGACCGTCAGTTGCGTACGTTGATGGATACTTCACTCGCAGCACATTGACTGCTTCTGCGCGCTCCGTCGGAGTGGCTGATGCCAACCAAGCGTTGCCCATTGCACTTGTCAGCAGTGGAATCGCCATGCCACGATCTATCACTGGAGGTGGTCCGTCGATGCCACGCATCGCATCCACATATAGCATGTCCGCGCCTTGTCGAATGCCAATGCCAACCATACCGCCGACCTCAAGGGCCAACTGACGCATAAAGGGGCGGGCTAGCTGTCGCACCGTCATGCTTGCCAACAAAGAATAGCTCAGCGTCAGCGTTGCGGGGCCAAGGCGGTATTTTCGCCGCTTCCGATCATGGTGTAAGTACCCCAGACGCGTGAGCGTGAATGTAAGCCTTGCGACAGTCGCCTTATCGATCCCAGTCAATGCGACGAGGTCCCCGTTCCCCATGCTTCCATCGCCAGAGCCGAAGCACTGGAGCAACTCGACACCGCGCGCCAGAGTAGTGGCGAATTGCTTGTCTTTAAGTTTGTTCGTCACTGTTTTGACTTTCCGCGAGCAACGCATCCATTGCGGCGTCAATCCGGTGTCCGAGAGCGAGGAGCCCTGGACCGATACGCCGCTCCAGCAGCCCGGGCTTCAAAATGGTTGCGGGAATTCCGCAGTTGAGTACAACGGATTCTCCATCGACCCTCGTGCGGAGTGGCACGGCAACAGCATGAATGCTCTCGTGGAGGTCGCCATGGGAAATGCAGAAGCCGCGCGATGCGCAGCTTGCCAGGGCCTCTTGCAACGCAGGGCGGTAGCGCTTCCAGTCGCGCGGTTGTAGCCGTTTGAGTTCACGCAACGCTTGCGCGTGCGTCGCACGGGGCTGGGCCGAAAGCCAGGCACGACCCATCGCTGTTCTCAACAGTGGAAGTGTGGCACCGACGTCGGGGCGAAACTCAAGTCCTTCGAAGGCGCGGTAGTTTTCAACGTAGATCATGCTGTCGCGGCTGCGCATTCCCAGGGATACCGAAACGTTCTGTTGATGCGCAAACGCCTGCATGAGTGGCAAAGCGACGTGCTGGATCTTTAGCCTCGCCAGGAACGGGTAGGCCACGGACAAAGCCGCCGAACCAATGCGGTACTGCTGCACTTCCGTATCGAACCGCAGCAACCTCAGTTCAGTCAATGTGTATGTCAGGCGCGTGATCGTGCTTCGGGACAGCCCTGTCTTTTTTGCCAGCGCGGCATTGCTCAAGGCCGGCTCCGCAGCAGTGAAAGCAGCAAGAACAGACATGCCATTCGCAAGACTCGTCGCATACATCTGATGACGCGGCTCCTCGATGAATGCCATGGAATCTCCTCAATAATCGGCATCAATTTAACATAGCAACACAGTTCCAGTGCGCACCTGGGATGCAACTTAGAGTTCCTTCATTCCAGTTCAGACACAAAGGACCTAGAGAATGCTTCGGAACGCGCACCTCCATCGACACCATATGGCGGCTCTCCCCGCCTCGGCTCGTACGTTCACGACGAGGGGCAACACCGTAGCCTGTTCGTCGAATGCACGGGCAACGCAATGAGTGATGGTCCGCTCAAGGGGCTGCGGGTCCTCGACATCGCCACGATCATCGCGGGCCCATCCGCGGCCTCGCTGCTGGCTGACTACGGCGCGGATGTCGTCAAGCTGGAGTTGCCCGCTGGCGACGGCGCGCGGGCGTTTCCGCCGTTCAAAGAGGGTAAGCCTTTGTGGTGGAAGGTGATCAATCGCAACAAGAAGTTCATCACATTGGATTTGCGCAAACCGGAAGGCGTGGCCGTTTTCAGGCGACTGCTGCCGAAGTTCGATGTGTTGGTGGAGAACTTCCGCCCGGGCACTCTGGACACTTGGGGGCTCGACCGCGACACGCTGTGGTCGATCCAACCGCGACTGGTGATCCTGAGGGTCACGGGCTTCGGTCAGACCGGACCATATCGTCAACGTCCTGGCTTCGCCCGGATTTTTGAGGCAATGGGCGGTCTCGCCTACATCAGCGGAGAGGCGAACAAAGAACCCATGCATGCGGGCTACCCCATCGGTGATTCCATCGGCGGCCTGTTTGGCGCGGTGGGAATCCTCGCCGCACTGTGGAAGCGGGCCAACGACCCACAGGCGCCGGGCGAAGAGATTGATTTGTCGCTGACCGAATCGGTGTTGAAACTGCTTGAAGTGTTGGCGATTCGGTATGACCAGTTGGGCGAAGTTCACGAGCGGTCGGGCAACGTCAATCAATACTCGTCACCGGCCGGCGTTTTCCGCACGGCGGACGCCCACTGGGTAACGCTGGCGGGAAGCACCGATGCCTTGTTCGCGAACAACTGCAGAGCGATCGGACGACCTGAACTGCTTGAGCATCAAGACTTTCGCCGCAATCCCGACCGCGTTCAGAACGCTGAGAAGGTGAACGCCATCTTTGCGGAATGGTTCGCTGCGCACACCCTGGAACACATCCTGTCGGCCTTCCATGCCGCCCACGGCACCGTGGCCCCCATCTATTCGGTGGACCAGATCTTCGCCGACCCTCAAGTTCAGGCCAGGGAATTCCTGCGGCGGGTGCCCGATGAGGATTTCGGTCACGTTCGCATGCAGGACGTGGTTCCCCGGTTCACCCGCGACCCTTGTCATGTGACCTCGACCGCCATGGCATTGGGGCGCCACAACGAGGACGTGTACAGCGATCTCGGAATCACAGGTCAAGAGCTGGCGGCGCTCAGGGCTGCGGGCGTCGTCTAGCGACGCCTCACCGGTGGCATGACCAGCCTAAAAGGCCTAGCGAAACTTACCACGACTATTGGAGATACAACATGATCGCGCACTCGACCACTCATTTGTTCGCCCACCGCCGGCCATTCGCTCGCATGCTGCTGCTCGCGCTGATGGCGTCTACTGTGGGCGCGGTTGGAGCGCAGGGCTTTCCGGAGCGACCGGTTCGGCTCATCGTCGGCCAGCAGGCAGGCGCCAGCACCGACACGGTGGCGCGCCTGATTGGCCAGCGGTTGTCCGAACGACTGGGCCAGCCTTTCATCGTGGAAAACAAACCCGGGGCCGTTACCCG
The DNA here is from genome assembly GCF_059424305.1 of Hydrogenophaga sp. GW456-12-10-14-TSB4. Taxonomy (NCBI): domain Bacteria; kingdom Pseudomonadati; phylum Pseudomonadota; class Betaproteobacteria; order Burkholderiales; family Comamonadaceae; genus Hydrogenophaga; species Hydrogenophaga sp. GW456-12-10-14-TSB4. Next base: position 20,139 of record NZ_JBWKZH010000070.1, read on the forward strand.
CGTTGCCATGGACGCAGCGATCAAGGCAGCGCCTGACGGACACACCCTTGGAATCGCCAATGCGGTCGCCGCAGCGTTCCCCCTCGTGCTGGACAACTACTCCTTCTTGCCGGGGAAAGACTTCGCTCCGATCAGCATGCTGGGCAGGGCACCGTCTTTTCTCGCAGTGCGCAGCAGCCTGCCTGTCAGCAACGTAGCCGAATTCATTCGATACGCCAAGGCGAACAACGACAAGATGGTGCTGGGCCATGGTGGAATTGGCAGCAATCCGCACATTTCGGCGGTGGCCTTGGCAGGCTCTATCGGCATCTCTCCTGTACAGGTCGTCTACAAGGGAAACGCACCAACCGCCGTCGCCCTCGGCGTTGGCGAAATCGACTTCGCCATGCTTGACTACGCCTCAGTGAGAGGCATGGTCGAGCGTGGCAGCGTGCGTCTGCTGGCTGTTTCCGAACCGCGCCGCTTCAGTTCGCAGCCGAACGTGCCCACAGGCGCCGAGGCAGGGCTCACGCCGGACATCGAAGGTCTCACCGTGTGGTTCATGCTCGTGGCAGCACCTGCGACGCCAGGTCCGGTGCTGGAAACGCTGAACCGTCATGTGAGGGAGGTGTTGTCTTTGCCTGACGTCAAGGAGCGGCTGCTGGCCATGGGCATCGAAGCCGAGCCCACCACTGCAGCGGAGGCCGCGACCTTCCTGCTCGGGCAACGTGAGAAGCTCACAAGACTCACTCGTCAACTGAATATCTCGCTAAAGAACTGAAGCAGTTTCGTACACAAGATGGAAACCATCCAATTCAGGCAATCGCAGTTGACTTGGCACGAAGGCGTTGCAGAGTTTTCTCACAACAACGGCACGGCGCGCAACGCGATGTCAGAAGCGCTTCGGCGCGATTACGCGGACATGATTGACGTCGTGCGGGAACAGCGCCAGGCTCGCGTTCTGATCCTCACCGGCTCAGACGGTAGTTTCTGCGCTGGCGGCGACATTCGGGCCATGCAGGAGCGACTCGCGAGTGACGACCCCGAGTTCAACTCGCCCGACGCCACCCGTCGTCGGATTGAGGCGGCTCACGCTTGGCTGGTGCGTTTGCGCGAACTCGACATACCAGTCTTGGCCGCCGTCGATGGGCCAGCGTACGGTGCCGGGTTTTGTCTGGCACTTCAGGCCGACCTCATCGTCGCGTCGACACGGGCGAGCTTCTGCATGTCGTTCGCGAAGGTCGGCTGCCTGCCGGACTTCGGCGCTTTCCACAGCCTACCCCGCTGGATTGGACTTGCGCGTGCCAAGGAGCTCATGTTGACAGCGCGGCGGCTGGGCGTTGCCGAAGCTGCAGCGATCGGCCTGGTTCATTCGGTTCACGAGCCTGATGCGCTACTGCCGCAAGCGCGCGCATTCGCCGCCCGATTGGCAAAGGGCCCGCGTGAAGCACTGGCGCTAACCCGAAAACTCTTGAACCAGAGCTTCGACACCGACTATCACAAGCTCGCGGCACTAGAGTCATCTGCTCAGGCGGTGTGCATGGCCACGACCTACCACGCCGAGTCGGTGGCGCGATTCGTGGCTGGTCAGCCGCCCCTGTTTGATTGGGACCGTCCGGCCCAAGCCGCGTTTCTCGACAACACCACCTCATGATGGACACCGACAATCTAGACCTCTTTCGGCAGCAAGTGCGTAGCTTCGTGCGCGCCCATCTGCCACCGGACATCCGCGATGCGGTGAAGTGCGGCCAGCCGCTCTCGCACGATCGAACTTTGGCCTGGCACGACATTCTCGCCGCCCACGGCCTGCTCGTGCCACATTGGCCGCTGGCCTCGGGTGGCCGGGGCTGGAGCGTGCCGCAGCAGCTCGCATTCGACGAGGAGATGTGCCTCCACGACGCACCCGAACTCAACCAGGTCACTTTCGACATGATCGGGCCGGTGCTGATCCGCTTCGGCAGCGAGGCGCAGCGCGGGCGCTTTCTTCCCGCGATCGCAAGCGGTCGGCAATGGTGGTGCCAAGGTTATTCGGAGCCAAATGCGGGCTCCGATCTCGCCGCTCTCGCCACGCGCGCAGTGCGCCGCGGCGATGACTACGTGGTCAGCGGCTCCAAGATATGGACCACTTACGCGCAGTACGCCGACTGGATGTTCTGCCTGGTGCGCAGCGCCGCGGAGACACGACCGCAAGACGGCATCTCCTTTCTGTTGATTGACATGAAGTCCCCCGGTATCACGGTACGCCCGATCGTCGGTATCCATGGCTGGGTTGTCTTCAACGAGGTGTTCCTCGACGAGGTCGTGGTGCCCGCGGAGAACCTGGTTGGTGAACCGAATCGCGGCTGGGGCATCGCCAAATCGCTGCTCGAGTTTGAGCGCCTGAAGCTCGCCCGCATTGGCGAGAACAAGCGCCGCATGGCTCGAGCCCGCCAAGCCGGCCTCTTGCGCACCGAGCACGGCGTCCGCATGGCCGACCGGCCTTGGTTCAGGCAGCGCTTCGCCGAGCTCGAGTGCCGGCTGCTGGCGCTTGAGGCAAATGCCGCTCGCTTTATCGCGCGAGCGCAGGCCGGCCATCCGATCGGCGCTGAGGTATCGATGTTGAAGATGAGCGGCAGCCGGCTGATTCAGGACTGGGAGGCGCTGACCGTGGACACGCTGGGCATCGACACCCTGCCGGTCGACCCGCTTGCGGGAACTGCGAGCGGTATCGCAGGCACCGCGTCGTCGCGTCGGTTCCTCTCGCGCGGTTACACAATCGCCGGCGGTTCGAGCGAAATTCAGCACAACATCCTTGCCAAGCAGGTGCTCGGACTATGAACACAGCGATTCTCGAAGAAGAAAGACAGCAGTTGGTCGACAGCGTGCGGCGCTATGTCGAACGCGGCTACGGTGATGCTATGCGGCGCGCATCCGAGAGCCATCCCGACGGCTGCGATCCGGAACGCTGGCGCGAGTTCGCCGATCTGGGCTGGCTGGCGCTGCCCTTGAGCGAAGACGACGGAGGTCTCGGCGGCTCGCTAGCCGACACCTGCGGGGTCGCCGAAGAACTGGGCCGCGGCTGCGTGGTGGAGCCCTACGGGGCGTGCGCCGTGTCGGCAGCGCAGCTGTTGGCCGATACCGCCTCTCCGGCGCTGCGCGCGCGCTGGCTGCCCGGTCTTGCCGACGGTTCATTGCGACTGGCCTTCGCGCCTTGGGAGCCAGGCTGCGGTTTCGACCCCTGCATCGTCGATGCGCGGGCAAATGAAGCCGCGGCGGGCTTCACCATTCAGGGGCGGAAGTCTATGGTGCCAGGGGGCTGCGGTGTCGATGCGTACCTGCTGTCAGCCCGTCTCGACGACGGCATGATGGCGGGCTTGTTCCTGGTCGACGCTCAAGCGACGGGGCTGCAGGCCACGGCTCGCACGCTGTACGATGGCCGGCGCGCGGTTGAGCTCTACTTGCAGGACACGCCCGCGTTAGCGCTTGTTGCGACAGCACCAGTTATCGAGCTAAACCGCTGGCTGCGACGCGCCCAGGACCGTGCCGCCCTTGTACATTGTGCCGAGACCATCGGAACGATGCAGCGCGCTTTCGAACTCACGCTCGACTACCTGCGCACCCGCATCCAATTCGGCCGTCCGATCGCCACCAACCAAGTGGTGCAGCACCGCTTGGTCAACCTCTACGTGGAAATTGAGGAAGCACGCGCCCTGACGCGTGCGGCCGCCGATGCGCAATCGCGCCCGGCCGATGCGACGCGCTACAGCGCGGCCGCCAAGGCCCGCGTCTCGCGGGCCGCGAAGCTGGTGTGGGAAGAGTCGGTGCAGCTGCACGGCGCGATTGGAATGACGGACGAATGCGCGCTGGCGCCGTTTGTGAAGCGCTTGGCCGTATCCACCACGTTGTATGGCAGCACCGACCACCAGCTCGAGCGCCTGGCAGTTTTGTCGCTGGGCGCAGCGGCCGAAACGGCCTGAAAGGCCAGCTTCGAGCCCTCCTACCCAGAAAGAACCGAAGCCAAGGCTCTCGCCGTTTTCCCGCAGATTACATCACTTGATTCAAGCTTTCCCGTGCGAGCGACTCCCCTCAAATCCGAAACTATTTTCGAAGGAGCAAAGGTATGTTGAAAATTACAGACAGCATCCGCAGTCGGCGGAGCATTTTGCACGCCGCGTCCATTGCCGCAGCAGCTCTGATTTTGCCTACACCCGCCAAAAGCGATTCAACCCGTGGCTTGGTGAAATTGATTGTGGGTCATCCTCCGGGTGGATCTGCGGATGCAGTTGCTCGCGCAACGTCAGTCGGCCTTAGCAATGCGTTGCAACAATCTGTTGTTGTTGAAAATAGACCTGGCGGTCAACTAGCTATTTCCGTTCAGGCACTCACAACGGCGCCGCCAGATGGGCGAACTCTGATGTATCTGCACAACGGCTACTTGGCCATGCAGGCATCGCAGAAACAATTTGATATTGAAAATCAAACAAGCCCTATTATTGCAACAATCAAGACGCCCATCGTCATTCTTGTTAGAGGCGACTCTCGATTTAGTTCTTTGCAAAGTCTATTTTCTTATGCGCAAGGAAATCCGGGAAAATTGACCTACTCCACGTTTGGACATGGAAGCATTGAACATTTGAAGATGGCACAAATCGAGAGGGCTGCCGGATTCAAGGGATTGGCAGTCCCCTACAAGGGCGGGCCCGATGCAGTCAGAGCATTGATGTCAGGCGAAGTGGATGTCATGATAGGGCCAGCAATTTTTTCGAAAAACTTTTCCACCAAGCTAAAAACGCTGGCCATTCTCGAAAAAGAACGTTGGAATGAACTGCCAGATGTGCCCACATTCGCGGAGACCGGAGTACAGGTCCCACCCTTGGCTTATTGGGGCGGATGGGTTGCCCCGGCAGGTACAGCTCCGAACGTAGTCACTCAACTTTTTGAAGCGCTGACCGCCGCCACCCAATCGAAGAATGTGGTCGAGCAATTGCACGCAACGGCCCACGAATCAAAATTGAGCAGTTCTTCGGAGGATTTCAAAGCACTCATCAGGGACGATCTGCGATGGATGAGAGAAGCCGCCAAAGCCAACGGGATAGCGGGCTGACTGCACCAGGAGTTACCTCATGAAGGCCGCTATTCTGGAAAAGTTTAACTCACCGCTCATTGTCGCCGACGTAAAACTTGGCGACCCCGGTCCTTACGAGGTACGAGTGCGAACCGCAGCCGTGGGAGTCTGTCACTCCGATCTTCATCTGTATGAAGGGCTTCGACCCGATCTACCACTGCCGGCAGTCCTGGGCCATGAGGTTTCAGGAATCGTTGAACAAGTCGGCTCAGGGGTGACCGACCTGCAACGTGGAGATCACGTGGTCGGCACGCTTTCGTCATTTTGTGGTACGTGCCCCCAATGCATCAAGGGGAGGTTGGTCTTATGCCAAGACACTGATGTGAAGCAGCCACCGGGAAAAGCAAACCGCCTGACGCGCGTCGGCCAGCGTATCAGCCAGGTCTACAACCTGTCTGGGTTCGCGGAAGAAATTTTGATCCATCGAAGTGCCGTAATAAAGATTCGGCGCGATATGCCCTTGGACCGTGCCGCCTTGATAGGGTGTGCAGTTCTAACCGGTGCTTCCGCCGTATTCCGCACCGCAGGAGTCACGCCCGGTTCAACGGTGGCCGTGGTCGGCTGCGGCGCTATCGGATTAGCTGCTATCAATGGCGCCAAGATCGCTGGTGCAACTCAAATCGTCGCCGTGGACAAATTGCCACACAAACTGAAATTGGCACAAAAATTTGGTGCCACCCATGTGGTGGATGCGGGTGCCAACGATGTTGTTGCTGTGGTGAAGGAACTCACCTCGGGCGGCGTCGACTATGCGTTTGAATGCGTTGGGCTGTCGTTGACCGTCGAGCAATGTTGGCGCATGTCAGCACCCGGAGGCATAGTCACCGTGCTCGGTTTGTTCGGAAACTTCGATCGAATTTCTCTCGATGGCATCGAGTTACTGGCGGAAAAGCAACTTAGAGGATCGCTCTTGGGGTCCGCAAAAACGCCAGTAGATGTCCCCCATCTCGTCGAGCTTTATATGCAAGGCAGACTTAACCTTGACGATTTGATTTCACAGCGAATCGAGCTGCACGACATCAACGATGCACTTTCGGCACTCAAGCGGGGTGAAGTTGCTCGAAGCGTCATTGTTTTTGATTAGGTCTGCCCATCGACCCATAAGCACCTCCAGTCGCAAGAGCACGATCAGCTAACACCATGAAAACCCGTATCACTGAACTTCTCGACATCCGGTACCCCATTCTCCAGGGAGGAATGATGTGGGTGGGGCGCGCCGCCTTGGCATCTGCGGTTTCGAACGCAGGAGGTCTCGGCACGCTCACGGCACTGACCCAGCCGTCACCCAATGCACTTAGGGAAGAGATCGAGCGCTGCCGGTCCATGACCGAGGCGCCATTCGCCGTCAACCTCACGATCCTTCCGTCAGCCTCTCCCCCGCGCTACCTAGACTATGCGCGAGCGATCATCGACAGCGGCGTCGAGATCGTCGAGACCGCCGGCAACCATCCTGCCGAGATCACCGCATTGTTCCAGGCCAGCGGCCTGAAGATCATCCACAAATGCACGTCGGTACGTCACGCGCTCAGCGCCCAGAAGCGCGGCGTGGCTGCCGTGAGCATCGACGGCTTTGAATGCGCCGGTCACCCCGGCGAAGACGACATCCCGGGACTCGTCCTGATCCCCGCGGCCGTGTCGCAGCTCACGATCCCCGTGATCGCGTCGGGTGGCATCGCCGACGGGCGCGGTATGGCTGCCGCAATGGCGCTCGGTGCCGAGGGCATCAACATGGGCACCCGCTTCATGCTGACCCGAGAGGCACCGCTGCATGAAGAGGTGAAGCTCGCGATGACCCGCGCCAGTGAACAGGACACCGCCCTCATCTTTCGAACCTTGCGCAATACAGCGCGCGTATACGACAACAGCATCGCCAAAGAAGTTATTGCGCTTGAGCGCCGCCCCGGTGGCACTGAATTTGAAGAAATCAGACATCTGGTCTCCGGCGCCCGCGGACGGCAGGCGCTAGAGACGGGACGGTTGGATGACGGCTTGGTCTGGGCGGGCCTGTGCATCGGCCTCATTGATGACATACCTAGTTGCGGCGAGTTGATCAACCGGATGGTGGACGAGTGCCGAGTAAGCCTGGCGCGCGCGACAACGATGGTCAGCCAAGCAGACGCCAAGAAGATCGCAAAGATAGGTGATTTCACCGTTGACTCAACTTCTTAGCGCATGCGAATTCCTGTCTTATGTCGAGACTGCAACGAATGAAGATTGATGGCTTGACCAGCAAACGCATTCAGGAAATTGGAGGAGATGAGGTCTTTGACCGCCAGCCACCCGATGATCCGGAACGTCCAGAGATGCGGCGCCCAGCGCCATCTCGACAACGTCGCCCTTGTATGCGGAGCGGCGCGCCGCACATGCTTTCATACCCAATGAGATCCACGATACCGAAGCTGAGGGCGTACGACTGGCGGTTAGCGTAGCCACGCGCAACGAACAAGACGCAAACCCAATCCCTCCTTCGCCTAGGCCTCCGATTCACGCCCATGAGCATCCACGACATAACACTCACAGCCAACAACGGCGTCGGTCTGCTGACGCTAAACCGCCCCGCTTCCCTCAACAGCCTTAGCTTAGAGTCGATCAAAGCGCTGCTCGCACAGCTGCAGGCCATCGCCACCGATCCGACTGTGCGTGCGCTCGTCATTACGGGCGCCGGACGTGGATTCTGCGCGGGTTGGCAGCTGGATATCGACGGAGTACCTGGCTTGCCCGATGAAACTCTCGGGGTTCGGCAAGCTCACTTAATGGCCGAGTACTTCAACCCGGTCATCGCAGCTTTTCACGCTCTTCCGATCCCCACGGTGGCCGCAGTCAATGGGGTCAGCGCGGGCGCAGGAGTGAGCATTGCACTAGCTGCCGACATTGTGATTGCCGCCACGTCAGCTTCCTTCGTTCTAACCTTCTCACCCAGGCTGGGGTTGCTGCCGGATCTCGGCGCCACTTGGAAACTGCCGCGATTGGTCGGATGGGCGCGGGCGCAGGCAGTGACGATGCTTGGCGACCGAATTCACGCCGAGGAGGCGGTGCGATGGGGAATGATCTGGCGAAGTGTTCCAGACGCGGAACTGCTCGACGAAGCAATGGCTGTCGCCGCACGATTGTCGAAGTCTCCTCCTGGCGTCTGCAGGGAAGTACGCCACGCTTACGAGGCCGCCCAAACGCAGGACTTGGCCTCGCAGATGGAATATGAGCGACTACATCAGCGCGTTCTACTCGACACACCATCGTTTGGTGAAGGTGTTCGCGCCTTCGAGCTGAAACGCGATCCTGACTTTTACCGGGGTACCGAGTGAACTATGAGACGCTGTCTTGGAGTATTTCCGACGCCATCCTCACGCTGACGCTGAACCGACCCGCCCGATTGAACGCTTTCACGGTGTTGATGGCCGATGAACTTGTGCACGCATTCAACAGGGCCAGCGAAGACGACACGGTGCGAGTCATCGTGGTCACCGGTGCGGGGCGTGCATTCTGCGCGGGTATGGACCTCGGAGAAAGTGGCAATGCATTCGGACTCAACGAGTCGCTTGAGCCGACAATGGAAGATATGGACGAGCGTTTAGAAGATCCAGATATCGTAAGCGGCGTGCGCGACACTGGCGGGCGAGTCACACTGGCGATCTTCGAATGCTCTAAGCCAGTGATTGCCGCGGTCAACGGCGCCGCCATTGGCGTAGGTGCGACGTTGACGCTTGCGATGGATATCCGGCTCGCTTCCGAAAACGCGCGCTTCGGCTTCGTCTTCGGGAAGATCGGCATCGTCCCAGATGCCTGCTCGAGTTGGTTTCTGCCAAAGATCGTTGGGCTGGCGAAAGCGCTGAAATGGACTTACTCTGCCGAGATCTTGAATGCGGAAACCGCCCTTCGCGACGGTTTGGTTGAAGAAGTGCTGCAAGCGGACAAGTTGCTTCCGCGGGCTTATGAGCTAGCGCGGACTTTGGCGAATGAACGCTCGGCCGCATCTACCGCCCTGATACGCCAGATGCTGTACCGCAATTCCGGCCTACCGCACCCCCTGCATGCCCACAAGGTCGAATCGCTTGCCATGTTCCATGTGAGCACGCGCGACGGGAAGGAAGGGGTTGCGGCTTTCAACGCCAAGCGACCTGCCCAATTCAGTGAATCAGCCTCCTCCGTGAAAGACTTCCGCAGGTGGTGGCGCTGAACGCGTGAATGCATCCAAACTCTAGACATTTCCTCAGCATTCGGCGCTGCATGCGGTGTTGCCTGACTGCCAGGCTCGACGATAGTCAAGATAAGTGACATAAATCTGTCTTCGACGCTCCAGTTGCAGATCATCCAGCAAACATCCGCACGTGAGAAGTGTCGGTTTCCCTTCAATCTGTCACTTTTTATCTTTCAATTGGCACGATGACCCTTTCAATGTGTCACCAGGCCGTGGCTGTACTCGATTCGCTCATGCATCGGCCTCATCAGGCTCTTCCTCTGCAGGCAGCTTGAAGACCCCTGCCCTTGCCGCCCGATCGAGCAGTTCGAGGCTGATGGATTCGGTCCTCTCTCGGATCGCCAACTCAGCCGCCTGGGCCAGCAAGGTCGTCATCCGGCCCGTGAGTCCCCCGCTGAACGCCATCAGTTTCTGAATCATCTCTTTGTCACCGAACGCGGATGGCCTGTGCAGAGGGAGGAGGCGACCAAAGCTCACGACAAATTCACGGAGCCTTGCACTCTCACGCCATCTGCGCTCACACAACAGAAGTTGTAACTCATCGACGATGCCGCGGCACGGGCAAACTCAACAGCCTGGATAGGTTACAGATCGGATTTCCGACAAGAGATGTTGTAACGCAATCAGCATTTCAACTACTCTTGTAAATCCGCCTGCAGCGGTTTCAGCCGAGGGCCCACATGCCCAGACGTGCTCGCATTGGTTCAGAGGACTGGCCTGGCCATGTCGCCGTGCCGGATCAAGTACGTCCAGAACATTGGCTGTTGAATTCCACTGATCTCTGACCCGAGGGGGATGCGGACGAAAACTTGGACTACCAGGAGGTAGTTCATGTATTCGTACGAAGACAGGATGCGAGCAGTCCAGC
>NZ_JBWKZH010000071.1:0-29908 GCF_059424305.1 Hydrogenophaga sp. GW456-12-10-14-TSB4
CCCCCAAGCAAAACCAACCACAGGAGACCCCAATGAAACGTCGCACCGCCCTGGCCGCCCTGGCCTCCATTCCCGCCGCCACCGTGAGCCTGCCGGTCTTCGCGCAAAGCCCCACCAAGATCGTGTTCGGCTACACCGCCGTGACCGACTTTGCCTCGGTCTTCGTCGCGGCGGAAAACGGCTACTTCAAGAAGCGCCTGCTCGACGTGGAGCTGAAGTTCATCCCGATCAACTCCACCATCCCGGCCGCCGTGCAGGCCGACTCGCTGCAGATCGGCGGCCCCACGCCCAGCGTGTACCTGCAGTCGGTGGACGGCGGCCTGGACCACGTGGTGGTCGCCGGCGCCGGTGTGACCTCCAAGACCATCACCGGTTTCGGCCTGGTGGCCAAGGCCGGCAGCGGCATCCGCAAGGCGCAGGACTGCCTGGGCAAGAAGATCGGCGTGCCCGGCCTGGGCGCCTTCCTGCACGTGACCTTCCGCGCCTGGCTCAAGAGCCAGGGCGTGGACTACAAGAAGGTGAACTTCGTGGAAGCCGCCTTCCCGCAGCACGGCGACCTGCTGCGCGGCGGTTCCGTGGACGCCGTCGTGAGCGCCGACCCCTTCATGAGCCGCATCACCGACACCGGTGTGGGCTACGTGGCCTCGTACTACTCGACCTTCCTGCCCGAGAACCAGCCCACCATCATCCACGTCGCGCGGCGCGACTGGGTGGCGAAGAACCCGTCGGCCGCGCGCGGCTTCCGCGAGGCCGTGCAGGAGGCCGCGGCCTTCATGGCACAGCCGAAGAACGACGCCGCCGTGCGCGCGGCCATCGGCAAGTACATCAAGCTGCCGCCCGAGGTGATCGCCAAGGTGCAGATCTCGCCCGCCGGCCCGGTGGTCACCGAGAAACAGCTCACCTACTGGGTCGACCTCATGAAAGACCAGGAAATGTTGAAGACGGTGCCCGACGTCTCGCGCCTCATCGCCAAGTGACCATGACCGATACCGTTCTGCACTTCGACCACGTCGCCATCGAACTCGGTGGGCGGCAAATCCTCTCACCCACCGAACTGACGGTGAAGCGCGGCGAGTTCGTGTGCGTGATCGGTCCCTCGGGTTGCGGCAAGACCACGCTGCTGCGCGCCGCCGCCGGCTTCGTGACACCCAGCCAGGGCAGCGTGCGCCGCAAGGGCGTGCCCATCACCGGCCCGAGCCGCGAGGTCGCCTTCGTGTTCCAGGACTACGGGCGCGCCTTGCTGCCCTGGCGCACGGTGCAGGCCAACGTGAGCCTGGCGCTGGAGGCGGCGAACGTGCCGGCGGCCGAGCGGCCGGCGCGCATCGAACACGTGCTCAAGACCGTGGGCCTGGCGGCGCACGGGCACAAGTACCCGGCGCAGCTCTCGGGCGGCATGCAGCAGCGCGTGCAGATCGCGCGCTGCCTGGCGCAGCGGCCCGACGTGATGATGATGGACGAGCCCTTCGGTGCGCTCGACGCCATGACGCGCGAAACCCTGCAGGACGAGCTGGCCCGCCTGGTGCGTGAAGAGGGTCTGACGGTGATGTTCGTCACCCACGACCTGGAGGAAGCGCTGTACCTGGGCGACCGCGTGATCGCCCTGCGCAGCAACCCCACGCCCGAGTCGCCCAGCCTGGCCGCGCTGATCGACGTGCCGCTGCCGCAGCCGCGCGACCAGCTCAGCACCAAGGAGCATCCCGAGTTCCTGCGCCTGCGCCGCGAGCTGTACCACTATCTCGGGCACTGAACGATGAAGCTGAAATCCCTCGCGTTTCCCGCGCTGCTGATCGGCGCGCTGGAGATCTGGGCGCGCACCACGGGCCAGGGCAGCGACGCCATCGCCCCGCCCAGCGCCGCGCTGCGCGCCTTCGGCGGCGCGGCCATGGACGGTTCGCTGTTCGAGGCCACGGCCTTCACGCTCGGCACGGCCGCACTGGGCCTGCTGATCGGCGCGCTCGGCGGCCTGCTGCTGGGCACGTTGCTGGGCCTGTCGCGGCGCGCCGCGCAGCTCGGTTTCCTGAGCGTCGAAGTGGCGCGCCCCATTCCTTCCGTGGCGCTGATCCCGCTGGCCATGCTGGTGTTCGGCTTCGGCCTGCGCATGGAACTCAGCGTGGTCGCCTTCGCCTGCCTGTGGCCGATGCTGGTGCTCACGCAGGCTGCGGTGCAACAGGTCGAACCCCGCTTGCTCGAAGTGGCGCGCGCGCTGGAGCTCACGCCCCGGCAGCGCTTCTTCTGGATCATCGGCCCGGCCATCGTGCCGCGCCTCTTCGTCGCCTTGCGCCTCGGCGTGGCGATCGCGCTGGTGGTCGCTGTCACGGTCGAGATCGCGGCCAACCCGCACGGCATGGGCTACGCGATGATGATCGCGCAGCAAAGCCTGGACCCGGCACTCATGCTGGCCTGGCTGGTCTGGATCGGTGTCGTGGGCTACCTCATCAACGTCGGCGCGCTCGCGCTGCAACGCCGCGTGGCGCGCGCCATGGGGGAACAGGCGGCATGAAAACCCATCGCATTCTCTCCGCCCTGGGCAGTGCCTCGGGCTCGGCCCTTGTGCTCGGGGCCTTCATCGCCCTGTGGTGGGCCGCCAGCACCAGCGGCTGGGTCAACCGCGCCTTCCTGCCCACGCCGCAGGCCACGCTGGAGAGCCTGGTGCAAGGCCTGGCCGGCGGCGAACTCGGCGGCTACACCTGGGCCACGCTCAGCCGCATGTTCAGCGGCTGGGTGCTGGCCAGTGCGCTGGGCATTGCGCTGGGCGCGGTGATCGGCAGCTCGCAGCGCGCCAGCGAATGGATCGCGCCCACGCTGGAGTTCATCCGCCCGCTGCCGGCCTCGGCCGTGATGCCGCTGGCCATCGCGCTGTTCGGCCTCTCCGGCGGCATGGTGCTGGCCGTGGTGGCGTTCGGCGCCATGTGGCCGGTGCTGCTGGCCACGCTGCACGGGCTGGCCAATGTGCACAAGCAGCTGCGCGAGGTCTCGCGCTCGCTGGAGTTGAGCCACCTGGCCTTCGTGTTCAAGATCGGCCTGCCCAACGCCATGCCCGACATCCTGGCCGGCATGCGGCTGTCGATGACGGTCTCGCTCATCGTCTCGGTGGTGGGCGAGATGATCGCCTCGCAACCCGGCCTGGGCCAGGCCATCCTGCTGGCCGCTCGCTCGTTCCAGGCCAGCGAACTGTTCGCCGGCATCGTGCTGCTGGGCGCCATGGGCTTTGCGAGCAACGTGCTGCTCGCCGTGGCCGAACGCTCGCTGCTGCGCTGGCAGCGCCCCTGAATCCCACCTCGCTCCATCGGAGAACAACCATGCCCCGCAAATTCATCGACCTGTCCATCTACCTGGAGAACGACGTGGTGAGCGACCCGCCCGCGTTCGCCCCCAAGATTCAGTACTTCACGCACGACAACACCTTCGAGCAGATCGAGCCCTTCTTCCCCGGTCTGAAAAAGGAAGACCTGCCCGACGGCGAGGGCTGGGCGGTGGAGCTGGTGCAGCTCTCCACGCACAACGGCACCCACCTGGATGCGCCCTACCACTTCCACTCCACCATGGACAAGGCGCTGGGCGAGAAGAAGCCCGCGATCGCGATCCACGACGTGCCGCTGGAATGGTGCTTCCAGCCCGGCGTGAAGCTGGACTTCCGCCACTTCGCCGACGGCTACGTGGTCACGGCCGCGGACGTCGAGGCCGAGTTGAAGCGCATCAACCACACCCTCAAGCCGCTGGAGATCGTGGTGGTGAACACGCGCGCCGGCTCGCGCTACGGCCACAACGACTTCGTCTCGGCCGGCTGCGGCATGGGCTATGAAGCCACCATGTACCTGCTGGAACGCGGCGTGCGCCTGACCGGCACCGACGCCTGGAGCTGGGACGCGCCCTTCGTGCACACCGCGCAGAAGTACGGCGAGACGAAAGACGCCTCGCTGATCTGGGAAGGCCACAAGGCCGGGCGCGACATCGGCTACTGCCACATCGAGAAGATGCACAACCTGGAGGCCCTGCCGCCCACCGGTTTCTTCATCTCCTGCTTCCCGCACAAGATCCGTGGTGCCTCGGCCGGTTGGACCCGCGCCGTGGCCATCTTCGACGACGCACTGCAGGCAACGGCATAACCCCCACGCTCCGCCGCTGCGCGGGTCGCTGCCCCCCGAGGGGGCTGATCCGGCTTGGGGCGGCCCGGCGCCGGATCGCCTTTCTTTCGCAAGGAACTCTCATGGAACTCAACCACACCCACGACGCGAACACCCGCAGCTGGCTCGAATCGGCCAACGCCCCGGGCACCGACTTCCCCATCCAGAACCTGCCCTTCGGCGTCTTCCGCCGCAAGGGTTCCGGTGAAGCCTTCCGGGGCGGCGTGGCCATCGGTGACCAGGTGATCGACCTGGCGGCCATCGCGCGCGACAACGCGGTCTCGGGCCCGGCTGCACAGGCCGTCAACGCCTGCGCAGGCGACGCGCTCAACGACTTCCTGGCCCTGGGCCCGGGCGCCTGGCGCGCGCTGCGCCACGCGCTGTTCGACCTGCTCAAGACCGGCGCCAGCGGCCCCGGCGTGAACGCGCTGCGCGCCAGCCTGGTGCCGCAGGCCGAAGCGGAAATGCGCCTGCCCACGCGCATCGGCGACTACACCGACTTCTACACCTCGATCCACCACGCGCGAAACGTGGGCCGCGTGATGCGCCCGGACGACCCGCTCACGCCCAACTTCCAGTGGCTGCCGATCGCGTACCACGGCCGCGCCTCCAGCGTGGTGGTCAGCGGCACGGCGTTCCGCCGCCCCATGGGCCAGGCCATGGCACCCGGTGCCGCCGCGCCGGTCTATGGCGCCTGCAAGCGCCTGGACTACGAGCTGGAGATGGGCTTCTACGTCGGCCCGGGCAATCCCATGGGCCAACCGATTCCGCTGGCCGAGGCCGAACAGCACATCTTCGGCATGTGCCTGCTCAACGACTGGTCGGCGCGCGACCACCAGTTCTGGGAAATGGCGCCGCTCGGCCCCTTCCTGGGCAAGAACTTCTGCACCACGGTCTCGCCCTGGATCGTGACCATGGAAGCGCTCGCCCCCTACCGCGTGCCCTTCGCGCACCCGGCCGACGAGCCGCAGCCGCTGGCCTACCTGGACAGCGCGGCCAACAGCACGCAAGGCGGTGTGGACGTGCAGCTGGAGGTGCGGCTCGAAGCGCGCGAACACCGCGAGCGCGGCATCGCACCCGACCGCCTCTCGGCCACCAGCTTCCGCCACCAGTACTGGACCATTGCGCAGATGCTGGCGCAGCACACCGTGGGCGGCTGCAACCTGCAGCCCGGTGACCTGCTGGGCACCGGCACCATCTCGGGCCCCACGCACGCCGAGGCCGGCGCCATCGTGGAACTCAGCGTGGGCGGCACGCGCGACGTGCCGCTGCCGGGCATCGGTGCGCAGCGCCGCTTCCTGGAGGACGGCGACACGGTGATCCTGCGCGGCTGGTGCGAGAAGCCGGGCGCGGCGCGCATCGGCTTCGGCGAAAGCCGGGGCGAGGTGCTGCCCGCGATCGGCTGAGACCCGAGGGTCAGGCGTCGGCCGGGGACCGGCTGGCGTCGCGAAGCTGCATGAACTTGCCCAGGCCGACCACCAGCACGACGCCGGTGGCGGCGGCCACGTAGTGCAGCCAGGGGTGTGCCATGGTGTAGCCCTGCATCAGGTGGTCGTTGACGATGGTTTCGCCGCCCACCCAGCCGATCAGGGCGGCGCCCAGGGTCACGATGACCGGGAAGCGCCCCATGAGCTTGATCATCAGCGTGGAGCCGAAGACCACCAGCGGAATGCTGATCGCCAGGCCCAGGATCAGCAGCACCATGTTGCCCTGTGCGGTCGCGGCCACGGCGATCACGTTGTCCAGGCTCATCACCAGGTCGGCGATCAGGATGGTGCGGATGGCCGCCATCATCGTGCCCGTGCCTTTGTGGTGCCCGTCCTCGTCACCTTCATCGCCGCTCAGCAGCTGGTAGCCGATCCACAGCAGCAGCACGCCGCCGATGACCTGCAGGAACGACAGTTCCAGCAGCTTGGCCGCCACCACCGTCAGCACGATGCGCAGCACCACGGCCGCGCCCGAGCCGAACAGGATGGCCTTTCTTTGCTGTTCCGGCGGCAAGGAACGAGCGGCCAGGGCGATGACCACGGCGTTGTCGCCCGACAGGATGATGTTGATCCAGATGATCTTCACCAGACCGACCCAGAAGTCGGCGGTGCTGAGGAATTCCATGGTGTCTCCAGCGCTTGAGGTTTAAAGGATGGAGGCACTTTAGAAGCGAAAAACGGCGTCCGTCATTCGTGGTTCTGCGTAAACTTTCCGCGCTTCGGCGCCGAAACTTAAGCGTGTTAAGCCTGACGCGGCTGAGAGGCTTTGCGGGCACAATGCCAGCGGCGCGAGGGGCGCCTTTTTCCACCACACAACAACGAGGAGACCGTGCCATGGGCATGTTCAACTGGACCGAGAAACCGGCAACCACGCTCGCCAACGGCGGCGTGATCGCGCCCGATGAGCGCCTGCCCTGGCCGCAGACGGCGGTGATGGGCGTGCAGCACTTGATCGCCATGTTCGGCGCCACGGTGCTGGCCCCCATCCTGATGGGCTTCGACCCCAACGTCGCCATCCTCATGAGCGGCATCGGCACGCTGATCTTCTTCATCATCACCGGCGGCAAGGTGCCCAGCTACCTGGGTTCGAGTTTCGCCTTCATCGGCGTGGTGATCGCCGCCAGCGGCTACGCGGGCAGCGGGCCCAACGCCAACATCGGCGTGGCGCTGGGCGGCATCATCGCCTGCGGCCTGGTCTACACCCTCATCGGCCTGATCGTGCAGGCCGTGGGCACGGGCTGGATCGAGCGCTTCATGCCGCCGGTGGTCACCGGCGCCGTGGTCGCGGTGATCGGCCTGAACCTCGCCGGCATCCCCATCAAGAACATGGCGCCCACCGGCTTCGACGCCTGGATGCAGGGCATCACCTTCGTCTGCGTCGCGCTGGTGGCGGTGTTCACCAGCGGCATGATCCAGCGCCTGCTGATCCTCATGGGCCTGATCATCGCCAGCATCGTCTACGCCGTGCTCACCAACGGGCTGGGCATGGGCAAGCCGCTGGACCTCTCGGGCATCGCCAACGCCGCCTGGTTCGGCATGCCCAACTTCAGCGCGCCGGTGTTCCAGATGAACGCCATGCTGCTGATCGCACCGGTGGCCATCATCCTGGTGGCGGAGAACCTGGGCCACATCAAGGCCGTGACCGCCATGACCGGGCGCAACCTCGACCAGTACATGGGCCGTGCCTTCATCGGCGACGGCGTGGCCACCATGGTGGCCGGCAGCGCGGGTGGCACCGGTGTGACCACCTACGCCGAGAACATCGGCGTGATGGCCGCGACCAAGATCTACTCCACCGCCCTCTTCCTGGTCGCCGGCCTCATGGCCGTGCTGCTGGGCTTCAGCCCCAAGTTCGGCGCGCTGATCCAGGCCATTCCGCTGGCCGTCATGGGCGGCGTGTCCATCGTGGTGTTCGGCCTGATCGCCATCGCCGGCGCCAAGATCTGGGTCGACAACAAGGTCGACTTCTCCGACAACAAGAACCTGCTGGTGGCCGCGATCACGCTGATCCTGGGCACGGGCGACTACACGCTGAAGTTCGGCGGCTTCGCGCTGGGCGGCATCGGAACGGCCACCTTCGGCGCCATCATCCTGTACGCGCTGCTCAACCGCGGCAAGGCCCCCTCGAAGGCCTGAGCTTCAAGGCGGACGGGCCGGCGCCGCCTTCGGCGGCCCGCTCACCGCGCCGCCGATCCGGGACCCGATGGCGGTCCCGATCCCCGGCAGGATGGCCGTGCCCACGGCCGCACCGGCGATGGCTCCCCACGAGATCTCAACCTCCGGCTCCCGCGTCGGCCCATGCGCCGCGAAGGGCACATTCACCAGCCCGCCCCCGATCTCGAGCTCGCCCTGCGCATCGATCCGCTGGCGGTACAGGGTGGCCCGGCCGGTGGCGGTGTAGGTGCCCGCCACCGCCTTCACCTCGGTGAACTCCGTCCTCAGCCCCTGCTCGGTGTTCCGCGTGAGCATCACACCGGAGAGGCTGTCCAGCGGCGTCTGCCCAGCCCGGTCCTCGCCCAGGGACTTGATGGCCTTGTCCAGGTCCAGGCGCAGGAGCTTCGCGCGCTCAAGCTCCAGCTCGCTGCGCGTGCGCAGCGAACGGAACAGCTCGACCACCGTGTCGCCTTCGGCGCGCAGCTCGGTCTGGCCCGATGCAAGACCACCCACGAAGGCGCGCCGGTGGAAGGCCTCGAGCAAGGACGCCACCTCCACACGGCGCGGCGCGAGCTCGCCCGTCAACCGCAGGCGGCCCTCGGTCGAGGTGGCCAGCCGCGCCTGGCCATGCGCCGTGCCGCCGCCGGCCAACACGCGAAGCCGGTACAGGTCGGCACCGCCCTCGGCCTGGCCGTCGCGCGTGGCCTCCAGCGAGACCGTCGGCTCCACGCCCGGGCGGTGGATCTGCAGGCGGCGGGGGCGCCCATCCTCGTCGAAGTCGATCTCGCCGGCGTACACCACCGACACACCGCTGTGGGAGACGTAGCTGAAGTCCTTGAACGTCAGCGAGCGCACCACCACCGCGCCCTCCCCACCCGGAGTCCGGCCCCGGAAGGCCGCCAGCGACTGGCGCGGCACCACGGCGCCCTCCACCTCCAGCCGGTCGATGAACAGCTGCTGGCGCAGCAAGGGCCACAGCTGAGGGTGGATCGCAATGCGCCGCGCGCGGATGGGTTCGGGCTGCGCCGTGTGCGCGTCCAGCACCTCCACCACCGGCACGCCCCGCACGCGCCAGCGCACGGCGCCCACCACGAGCTTCTGCCCCAGCCGCGCCTCGAACTCGGCCTCCACCCGGCGCGCGAGTTCGTCGTCGCCGGGCAGAAACGCCCACACGGCCAGGCAGACGGCAACCAGCAGCGCCGCGAGGGCGCCTGCGGCCAGGGCCCAGCGGCGTGCGAGTGTCATGGGTGGGGTTGCTCCACCCCGAATGGTGGGGGCTTGGGCGGCCACCGTCTGTAGGCATTCGCCGCGTCTCCTATAGTGATGTCACCCTTACAGGAGCCCGACCTTGCCCATCTGGAAAAAACCCATCTCCGTCGAAGAACTCACCGCCATCCACCACAACACCGCCGTGCAACACCTCGGCGTGGAATTCCTGGAGGTCGGCGACGACTTCATCCGCGCCCGCGTCCCGGTGGACACCCGCACCAAACAGCCCTACGGCCTGCTGCACGGCGGCGTGAGCGTGGTGCTGGCGGAAACGCTGGGCTCGTGCGGCGCGGCCTACAGCTGCCCCGAAGGACACCGCGCGGTGGGCCTGGACATCAACGCCAACCACCTCAAGGGCGCCACCAGCGGCTGGGTGACCGGCGTCACGCGGCCGGTCCACATCGGCCGCACCACCCAGGTCTGGCAGATCGACCTCACGAACGACGCGGGCGAACTCACCTGCGTCTCGCGCATCACGATGGCGGTGCTGGCGCCGCGCTAGGGTCTGTTGACCCTAGCCGGCTCGCCGCCCCACCGAGTGGGCCACGGCGATGACAAAAGGAAGCACCAGCTCGGGAATGAGATAGGCCAGCCAGACCGCCGTGGGCTCGGGCAGGCCCACTTTCGAGATCGACAGCAGCCGGCCAACGGCCGCCATGAACACCCCGAAGGCAATGAGGTAGACCAGGGTGTCCTGCTGCCGCACCGTCCAGGCGGCCCAGAAGACAATGACGCCCATGCCGAAGTACACCCCGGCCAGGAAGCGGTGGACGTTGTCAAGTCGGGGCGTCGTCTCCGGCTGCCCCAGGGTCAGCTGCAGCGTTCCGCCAAAGAGCGCGATGGCGGCCACGAGGAAAAGACTCACCTGAACGACACGCTGGCTCAACGGCATGCTGGTCCCCCGGTTGTGGAAGCTGGCATGTTACGGCGCCGCGCGCCCGCCGGCAATCCTGGCCCGCCGCCGCGTCAGCCGCGCTCGCAGCGCCCCTGGGACGTGGCCTGGCCGCGGAAATCGCTGGTCCAGGTCAGGGCGGCGGTGTCGATCTGGATGCGCTCGTTGTCGATCGCGGTCAGGATCACCGTCTCCTGCACCGTGAAGGTGTAGACCGGCACGCCGTCGATGTGCACCGAGCGCACGCGCTTCTTGTCGTAGCCGATGCGCACGGTGCGCGTCCACGTGGTGCGGGCAGGCAGGTAGGCGGCCTCGCACACCAGCGTCACCTCGCTCACCGCGTCCACCTTCCTGTTCTTGCCCTGCGCAACGGCGGGCCCGCCCGTGGCGGCGACCAGGCCCAGCGCCAGCCAGGCGACCGCCACTCTCATGGTGCGTCGGCCTTCGCCAGACGCTCGCTCTTCCAGTAGACGTCGTCGCCGCCGTTCATGCGGTTGAGCACGCGCGCGAGCACGAACATCAGGTCGCTCAGGCGGTTGAGGTACTGGCGCGGCGTTTCCTTCAGTTCTTCGGCCTGGCCCAGCGCCACCACCGCGCGTTCGGCGCGGCGCGCCACCGTGCGGCACACATGGGCCTGGCTGGCGGCGCGGTTGCCGGCGGGCAGGATGAATTCCTGCAGGCGCGGCAGGGCCTCGTTGTGCGTGGCCAACGCCTCGTCGAGCGCGAGCACGGCCTCGGGTTTGAGCAGCTCGAACCCGGGGATGGACAGCTCCCCGCCCAGGTTGAACAGCTGGTGCTGGATCTCCACCAGCAGCTGGCGCACGTCCTCGCCCATGTCCTCGCACAGCAGCACACCGATGTGCGAATTGAGTTCGTCCACATCGCCCATCGCGTGCACGCGCAGGCTGTCCTTGGAAACGCGGGTGTTGTCGCCCAGCCCGGTGGTGCCCGCGTCGCCGGTGCGGGTGGCGATCTGCGTGAGTCGGTTGCCCATGAAATGCCTCTTGTTGGCCGATGGTGAAGCCTTGATTGTCCTTGAGGTCGGGCACCGGGCCGGAACCCGTAACCGAATGAGGGGAAATGTGTCTGAGGCAAAGGTGTTTTGAAGAGCGCAACGGCAGGCAAAAGCGCTTGGCCCGAGCGGTCGATCCGGGCGTAATGCGGCTTCGACCCGGTTTCCAAGGAGTTCACCCATGTCCCGATTTCGTCTCCAGTCCCCGTTGTCCATCTCGGAATTCGAGAAGCGCAGCGTGCAGCTGATGGCCGCCTGCGCCCTGGGACTGGCCGGTCTCTCCGGCGTGCAGGTCGCGCCGCCCACGCGCCATGCCCTCAGCGTGTTCACACCGACGTCCCGCCAGGCCGACGCACCGCGTCCCGTGCGTCTGAGCCTGGACGTCAAGTTCCTACCCTCCCGCCGCTGAAGACAAGATGGGGGCCCAAGGCTTAAACTGGCCGGCTGCACACCCCGGCAGCCGGAGACAAGCCCCATGAACGCCCCCACCGCCCTCAGCCACCTCGCCCCCGAAGTCCACCAGCGCGCCGTCCCGGCCGAGTTTCTGGCGGCCCTGCAGGCCCGCTTCGGCGCGCAGTGCTCCACCGCCCTGGTGGTGCGCGAGCAGCACGGGCGCGACGAGTCGATCTACGAGGTGCCGCCGCCGGTGGCCGTGGTGTTCGCCGAAAGCACGCAGGACGTGGCCGACGCCGTGACACTGGCCGCGCAACACCGCGTGCCGGTGATCCCCTTCGGCGTGGGCTCGTCGCTCGAAGGCCACCTGCTGGCCGTGCAGGGCGGCATCAGCATCGACGTGAGCCGCATGAACCGCGTGCTGTCCATCAACGCCGAAGACCTCACCGTGACCGTGCAGCCCGGCGTGACGCGCAAGGCGCTCAACGAGGCGGTCAAAAGCGAAGGCCTGTTCTTCCCGATCGACCCGGGGGCCGACGCCTCCATCGGCGGCATGTCGGCCACCCGCGCCTCCGGCACGAATGCGGTGCGCTACGGCACCATGCGCGAGAACGTGCTGGCGCTCGAAGTCGTCACCGCCCGCGGCGAGGTCATCCGCACCGGCACGCGCGCCAGGAAGAGCAGCGCGGGCTACGACCTCACGCGCCTGATGGTCGGCAGCGAAGGCACGCTCGGGGTCATGACCGAGATCACGCTCAAGCTCTACCCGCTGCCCGAGGCCATCTCGGCCGCGACTTGCTCCTTCCCGACCATCGAGGCCGCGGTGCGCACCGTGATCCAGGTGATCCAGCTCGGTGTGCCGATCGCACGCTGCGAGCTGATCGACCACAACTCCGTGCGCATGGTCAACACGCACAGCAAGCTCGGCCTGCGCGAAGAGAACATGCTGCTGATGGAGTTCCACGGTTCGCCCGCGAGCGTGAAGGAGCAGGCCGAAACCGTGCAGGAGATCGCCAGCGAGTTCGGCGGCAACGCCTTTGAATGGGCCGACACCCCTGAAGAACGCACGCGCCTGTGGACCGCGCGGCACAACGCCTACTTCGCCGCGATCCAGAGCAAGCCGGGTTGCCGCGCCATCTCCACCGACACCTGCGTGCCCATCAGCCGCCTGGCCGACTGCCTGCTCGACTCCGTGGCCGAGGCCGACGCGAGCGGCCTGCCCTACTTCCTCGTCGGCCACGTGGGCGACGGCAACTTCCACTTCGGCTACCTGATCGACCCCCACAAGCCCGAAGAGCACACCCTGGCCGAAGAGCTCAACCACAAGCTGGTGGCGCGCGCGCTGAGCCTGGAAGGCACGTGCACCGGCGAACACGGCGTGGGCCTGCACAAGATGGACTTCCTGATCACCGAAGCCGGGGCCGGCGCGGTCGACATGATGCGCACCATCAAGCGCGCGCTCGACCCGGACAACATCATGAACCCGGGGAAGATCTTCGCGCTATAGATCACAGAGGCCTTTGTGGTCACGAGGGTTTTGGCTCGCCCGTCCACGGCGCCACAACTTCACGCCTTTCTCCGCCACGCACCGACACCCTGGCCGCTGACGTGCTCCTGTGCCCTGCCTTCGAGGTGACATTCGTCACGATATAGAACTCACCATCGGCGACATTCGTAAACTGGAAACGTTCGGCCACATCGCAGTGCGATTTGCGCTTCAGAACAAAAAATTTCTCCGGTGAAGGTTGGAAGGACTGGTGCGCACCCGAGTGCTGGCCGCCATTCGCATTGCGATACTCCCAATTGAAGCGCTCTTGCGTATACGGTACCGCGGGAATCAGATACACGGGTTGCCCGCGACATCGCCAACCCGCCATGGCGTTGGACTCGCCCACGATGGTGTTCTCCCCCTGGCGTGCGCATGTTCTCGACAACGTCTTCGATGAAGGGCGCGTGAATCGTGGTGTGGCGGTACCGCATCTCGGCATAGCGCAACGCGGTACATACTCTGCTTAGGTAACGCGCTCTGAGCCATCACTCGACATGCGCTGACCAAGTCAATACTTCTGCCGTGCGCCCAGCCCGCGCACCTCACACCACCCATGCCGCCAGCGAAACGCCCACCGCCGTGCCCTTGCCCGGCACGCTCGTGAGCGTGGTCGACTGCCCCAGCAAGGTCGCCATGCGCTTGACGCTGTACAAGCCGAGGCCCATGCCCTCGGGCACGCGCTCCAGCTCGCCGCCGCGCTGGAACGCCTCGAAGCACCGGGCGGCATCGGCCTCGCTCATGCCGATGCCGTTGTCGATCACCATGAGCCACAGGCGCCCCTGCCTGCGCCGGCAGCCGATGAGGATGCGGCCGCCTTCGTCGGTGTAGCGCAAGGCGTTGGACAGCAGGTTGCGCACGATGCGCTGCAGCATCTGCACGTCGGTGCGAACGAGCCGCTCCGTCGGCAGGTAACGCAGCGTGACGCGGCGAGCCTGCGTCCACTGGCGGAATTCGTGCACCACAGGTTCGAGCACGGCCTGCAGGCCGACCACCTTGAGGTCCAGCACCGGCTGCTCGCTGGTGCTCATCTGGCGCATGCTGACCATGAAGTCGTTGACGAACCTCAGGGCTTCGTCAATGCCGTGCAGGAGCTTCTTGTGTTGGCGCGGTGGCGCCTGCCGCAAGGCCTGTGCATACAGACTCACGCTCTGCAATGGCTGCAGAAGATCGTGCTGCGCGGCGGCGTAGAGCAGGCTGCGGTCCTGCGCGCGGTTGACGCTGGCCTGCAGCATGTCGCGCTTGCGAACGATCTGCACGCTGACCGCACAACCCAGCAAGGCGGCCACCAGGGAGCCTTGCACGAAGTTGGAGATCAGGGTGACATGGATGGGCAGCGCAATCAGCCGGTAGAGGACATACAGCAGACCGGAGAACGCATAGACCCCCCACACCGCGAGGAACAAAAAGCGGTGTGTTTCGGCGCGCCTGATGGCGTGGCGCAGGGCGAGGTACACCATGGCAAAGGCGTACACGGTGCCGCCCATCACCAGCATGAGGCGAGAGGTCTCTGGCCTGAGGATGGCGATGAAGGGGACGACCCCGAGCCAGAGCCAGGCGCCGGCGCGCAGCAGTGCGTCCGCCCACGGGTCGTCCTCGCGGGTACCGAGGAACACGCGGGCATGTTGAGCGCTCAGGCCGAGCAAGCCAACGTAGCCCGCCCAGCCGAGCCAACCGGCTTGCCAACGGTCCAGCCACGGCAGCAGCTGGTGCATCACGCCAGACACCCACATGGCGCCCAGCATTTCGCACGCGGCCATGGCCAGGAACAGCGGCAAGGACCGGTCCGCCGCCACGGGAATGAGGGTCAACACATAGAGCACGACCACCAGGGGCACAGCCAGCACCAGGCCGATCCACAGGTGCAGCTTGCCCTGCGTCAGCACGAAGGCGTCGTCGCGCACGGCGAACAGCGGGAAGCGCATGAGGTTGTAGCCATCGAGCCGCAGCATCAGGCTGACGGTCTGTCCGGCCTGCAGTTTCAGGCGCCATGCGGGGTAGAGCAGGCCAGACGAGGGCGTGAGCGGGCGCAGGCTTTCGAGTTGCGGATGCTCTGCCCAGCGACCATGATCGTCCTGGATCCACAGGCGCACTTCGTCCTGGGTGGGCAGTTCGTAGGTGAGCAGCCAGGCCTGGGGTTCCCGGCCGGGGTTGCTGAGGGTGAGCTGGGCCCAGTAGGGGTGTGGCAGCCATTTGCCAAAGGCGTGGTTGGCGTGCGGCAAGCGGACGGCATCCCCCGCCGCGACGATGGCACCGACTTGCACGGGAGTGAGTTCGCCGCGCGGGTCGGCCACGGTCTGCAAGGCGGCCCACAGGGGCAGCCGATCCGATCCCATGTCCAGCGGCATCGCCGCGGCCGGTGGCGCACCGGCCCAGAGCAGCACGGCCATGAAGGCCAGCAGCCCTTTAAACCAGCAGGCCATTCGCTTTCGCCCAGGCGACGTACGCCCTTGAAGCCTGGGTCCGGTTCTGCACACCCAGTTGCTGAAAGATGGCGTTCAGGTGGCTGCGGACGGTTTGCGAGCCGATCTTCAGCCGCCACGCGATTTCACGGTCGCGGTAGCCATGGGCCACTTCCACCAGCACTTCACGCTGACGGTCCGTCAGCAGTGCGATGGGGTGGGAAGGCTCTTGCGGCGGCGCGAGCGTGGGTTCTGGCCGGTCGGCACCAACACGGGCTTCCAGAAACGGCCGGATTTTCTGTGCGAAGTTCTGAGGCAGGGCCGACTTGGACACGAACGCGTGGGCACCGAGGTCGAGCGCAGCCTGCTCGGTGGATTTGTCGTCGCAGGCGCTGAAGACCACGATGGGCGTGCCAGGCGCCGCGACGCGCAGGGCGTGCAGGGTGCCCAATCCCCTCGAGTCAGGCAGATGGAGGTCGGTGATGATGAGACCGGGCGGCTCGCGACCCAGCAGGCGCTTTCGCGCCTGCATCAGCGACCCCACGATCATGACGCTGCAGCCTGCATGCGCGTGGGCCTGTGGGTGCAGCACCTCCAGGCTGGCCGTGATCGAACGGATCATCATCGGGTGGTCTTCGACGATGAGGATTTCGAAAGGCGTCGGCTTGTAGGCTGGAGATGAACGCTGGCATGGCAAACCCATGGATGGATGTCCTCCCTCGTCGGCTCTTGAATGGTTGGTATGGGCACGCCTGCAAAGGCCGCCTGGGCTCAAGAACCGTCAGCCGCGCAATCTATGCCGGCGGCGCGCGACAACGCACATGACGCACGAACGAGCGCCATGCGTCATCGAAGGGATGTATTCAGGGAATGAGTCGGCACGCCGGCGTCGCGGCGCGCATACCCCGGGGGGGATTTGACCGGAGGGCTCAGGGCGCCGGACGCGCTTCCAGCACCGCCACCTGCGCGCCCAGCCGGTCCAGCAGGCGCAGGCGCGGGCCCTGCATGGCCCACTGTTCGGTGGTGGCCAGCGCGAACATGAAGGCGCGCTCGCGCTCCATGTCACTCGCACACACCTGCAGTTCGCGGCGCGGGCCGCGCAGCATCTGCAGGGCCTGGCCGTTCAGGGTGTAGGTGCCGATGAGTTCGTTGCAACCGCCCGAGCCGGTCACGCGGCGGCCGTCGCTGTTCAACACGAAGTGCGGCATCTTGGCCGGGTCCTGCGCGGGCAGGGGCTGGCCATCGAGCGCCACCAGGGTCCAGCGCACGTTCTCGATCTTCGGCGCGGCGGGTTGCGCGCGGGTGTCGACAGGCCGCAGCAGCACGTCGGCGTGGGTCTTGCCCGAGTGGCCCAGCACAAGGTAGGCGCTGTCGGTGACGTACAGGGCCTTGCCGTCCACCAGGATCTCGGCACGCACCGAATAGCTGCCCTTCTCCTGCACCCGCCGTTGTTCCACGGGCAGGCTGAAGCGCAGTGGCTGCGGCCCGCTGGCGGGACCGGCGAAGTGGGCCAGCGTGGTGGAAAGGCCGTCGGCGCGGGACACGTCGGCGACCGAAACATCGAGCACCGCGTTCGGCGGCAGGGCGATCGGCCCTTCAAAGCGGGCCGTGCCGGTCACCGTGTAGGACGGTGGGTTGGTCACGGGCGTGCCGCAGGCGGAGAGCAGCAGGCCGGTGGCCAGGGCGCCGAGCAGGGGGCGGCGCGCCATGCGCGCGCCGGAGAGGGTCGACATCGTCATCGGGAGGCTCCTGAAAAATGGGATGGTGTGCGGACAGCCACCCCATTGTGCTCAGAAGTGCCCTTCAGACTTGTGAAAGCCTGCAACCAGGGTCAGGCAGCGGCGCTCAGGCGGAACACCGCCACCGCCCTGACGAGGTCTTCGGCCTGCTGCCGCAGGCTGGTGGCCGAGGCGGACATCTGCTCGACCAGCGCGGCGTTCTGCTGGGTGGTCTGGTCCATCTGGATGACGGCCTCGCCCACCTGCGAGACGCCCGCGCTCTGCTCGGCGCTGGCGCTGCTGATCTCGCCCACCAGATCGGACACACGGCGGATGCTGCCCACCACCTCCTGCATGGTGGTGCCGGCCTTGTCGGCCAGCGTGACGCCGCGCGCCACGCGCTCCACGCTTTCACCGATCAGGTCCTTGATTTCTTTCGCGGCCTGCCCCGAGCGCTGGGCCAGGTTGCGCACCTCGCCCGCCACCACCGCGAAGCCCCTGCCCTGCTCGCCGGCGCGCGCGGCTTCCACGGCGGCGTTCAGGGCGAGGATGTTGGTCTGGAAGGCGATGCCGTCGATCACCGCAATGATGTCGGCGATCTTGCGCGAGCTGTTCTCGATGCCCTTCATGGTGTCCACCACCTGGTTCACCACCTCACCGCCCTGCTGGGCCACGGTGGAGGCACCTTGCGCGAGCTGGTTGGCGGTGCGCGCGTGGTCGGCGTTCTGGGTCACGGTGCTGCCCAGCTGCTCCATCGATGCCGAGGTCTGTTCCAGCGCGCTGGCCTGGCTTTCGGTGCGGCGCGACAGGTCGCTGTTGCCCGAGGCGATCTCGGCGCTGCCGTTGGAGACCGCCTCGGCGCCCTGTCGCACGGCGTGCACGGACGTGGCCAACCGTTCTGTCATGGTGCGCAGCTTGGCCAGCGCGCTGTGCGTGTCGCCCTCGCGCACCCGCATCGACACACCGAGGTCACCGGCGGCCACGGCATCGGCGATGCGCTTGAGTTCATCCGGGTCCGCCCCCAGGGAGCGCACCACTTTGCGCAGGTAGATCGCCAGCCCGGCCAGCCCGAGGGCGACCACCACCACCGAGATCACCACGATGTTGCGATCGAGCACGGAGAGCGACTCGATCTCGTTGATGCGGAAGGCCAGGCGCTCGCCCTGCCGCTTCTTCTCCTTGGCCAGCGGTGCCAGCAAGGCATTGCGCGCGGGGATGGTGTGGTCCACCAGGTAGGCGAAAGCTTCCTCCTTCTTGCCCTCCTGGATGAGTTTCACATTGGCCTCACCGATGCGCCAGAACTCGGTCATGAGGGCCGGCAGGGGCGCGAACGCCTCGCGGCCGGCGTCGTCGATCATGCCCTCGCCGAAGACCTTGAGCGCGTCGAGCAACAGGCGCTTCTTCTCGCCGATGTCCGCCAGCGTGGCGTCGAGTTCCTGTGGGTTGCGCGAGAGGATCGCGTGGCGCACCTGCAGCGAGGTGCGGGTGACGTTGAGCTCCAGCTCGGCGATCGTCTGCAGCTGGGGCACATTGGTCTCATTGATGCGGTCGGCCGCCATCACGACCCGCCCCATCATGGTCCAGACGGTGCCGGCCAGCACCAGCAGCAGCACGACGAGCGTGGCGTTGATGAGCAGCAGCCGCTGCCCCAGATTCAAGCGTTGCGACATGGGTAACCTCCTCAGGTGGCCCAGATCGAGAGGCAACTTTCAGAACGAGACATCAACGCCGCAAGACCGGGCCCAGTCAGGTTATGTGGCCGCCAAGTGTCGCAATGCGGAAAAAAGCGAGGGAAAACAGGCCCGTTTCCCCGACGGGCCGTGCGTCAGTGGGCCGAAGTGCCGCGCAATCGCTCGATGATGCCGTTCAGGGCCTCCAGCGAACCGAACTGGATCGCCACCTCGCCCATGTCCTCGAAGCGCCCGTGGCGCTTGACGCGTTTCTTCACCCGCACCTCCACGTCCGCCGTCAGGAGGTCGGCCAGCTCTTCCTCCACCCGGCGGATGTCGCGCGACTTCTCTTTCTTGAGCTTTTGCGGCGCGAGCGCAAATTCGGCGCCCAGCTTCTTCACCAGGCCCTCGGCCTCGCGCACCGACATCTTCTTGGCGGCGATCTGGTTACCGGCCGTGATCTGGTGGGCCTTGTCCAGGGCCAGCAGCGCGCGCGCGTGGCCCATGTCGAGGTCGCCGGCCATCAGCATGGTCTGCACCGGCTCCGCCAGCTGCAGCAGGCGCAGCAGGTTGCTGGCCGCACTGCGCGAGCGCCCCACAGCCTGGGCCGCCTGTTCGTGAGTGAGCCCAAACTCTTTTACCAAGCGTTGCAGGCCGTGGGCCTCTTCCAGGGGGTTGAGGTCTTCGCGCTGAATGTTCTCGATCAGCGCCATGGCGGCGGCGGACTCGTTGGGCACGTCGCGCACCAGCACCGGTACGCTGTCGAGCCCGGCCAGCTTGGAGGCACGGAAGCGCCGCTCCCCGGCAATGATTTCGTACTTGCCGGCGTTCGGGCCGTCGGTCAGCTGGCGCACGAGAATGGGCTGCATCACGCCCTGGACCTTGATCGACTCCGCCAACTCGTACAACGCGCCCTCGTCCATGCGGGTGCGCGGCTGGTACATGCCCGCGACCAGCTCGGTCACGGGCAGGCTGCTGGGCGCGCCTTCAGCGGCGGCCGGTGCAGGTGCGCCCTCTTCCACCTTGGGGCCCAAGAGGGCTTCGAGTCCGCGGCCGAGGCCCTTGGGTTTCTTGGTGACCATCGGTCTTCTTCTTTCAAAAATCAGAGGTTCATGAGTTCGACCAGCACGGCGTGGCCGGCCGGCCAGTCGCCCAGGCCGGACTCGGCGTTGATGTGGCCGGCTTCGCCCAGATCGACGAAGCGCGAGCCCCAGGCCATGGCGAAGGCCTGCGCCCGCTCGAAACTGCAATAGGGGTCGTTGCGGCTGCCCACCAGCACGCTGGGAAAGGGCAGGCGCTGCATCGCAATGGGCGACCAGCTCGGCAGCACGGGCCGCATCTCTTCCCGCTCAGCGTCACCGGGCGCCACCAGCAAGGCGGCCTTCACCCGCGAGGTGTTCTGGGAGTGCGACGCCCAGGCCGCCGTGTGCAGGCAACCCAGGCTGTGGGCCACCAGCACGGCCGGCTCGTCGCAACCCAGCAGCACCTCTTCCAGGCGGGCGATCCAGTCACCGCGCTTGGGGCGCATCCAGTCGTGCTGCTCCACCCGGCGGTAGCCGTGCGTGGCTTCCCAGCGACTTTGCCAGTGCTCGGGCCCGCTGTTCTGCCAGCCGGGAAGGATGAGGATGTTCTGAGGTTTCACGTGAAACATCCCCGGTCACATCTTGCCGATGCGCGCGACCATCTCCTGCGCGAAGGCCACAAAAGCCTGGCTGCCCCGGGCCGCCGGGTCGAACACCACGCCCGGCAGGCCGTAGCTGGGCGCCTCGGCCAGGCGCACATTGCGCGGGATGACGGTGTCGAACACCTTGTCGCCAAAGTGGGCCTTGAGCTGGTCGCTCACCTGCTGCTGCAGCGTGATGCGGGGGTCGAACATGACGCGCAGCAGGCCGATGATGGCCAGGTCCTTGTTCAGGTTGGCGTGCACCTGCTTGATGGTGTTGACCAGATCGGTCAGTCCCTCCAGCGCGAAGTACTCGCACTGCATCGGCACGATCACGCCGTGCGCCGCACACAGGCCGTTGAGGGTGAGCATGGACAGGCTGGGCGGGCAGTCGATCAGCACGAAGTCGTAGGTGTCGCCCACCTCGGCCAGGGCGGTCTTCAGGCGCTTCTCGCGCCGCTCCACCTCCACCAGCTCGACCTCGGCGCCCGCCAGCTCACGGTTGGCGCCCAGCACGTGGTAGCCGCACTTCTCCGAATACACCGCCGCCTCGGCCACCGAGGCCGACTCCAGCAGCACGTCGTACACCGAGAGCGCCATCTGGCGCTTGTCCACGCCCGAGCCCATGGTGGCGTTGCCCTGGGGGTCCAGGTCCACCATCAGCACCCGCTGGCCCACCTTGGCCAGGCCGGCGGCGAGGTTGACGGTGGTGGTGGTCTTGCCCACCCCACCCTTCTGATTCGCCACACAAAAGATTTTTGCCATGGTGCTGCTTCTTATTTGGAGAGGGCCAGCTTGATGCCGAAGCCGATGAGGAAGACCCCCGCCAGCTTCTCCAGCGTGCGGCCGATGACCGGGTTGGCGCGCAGGCGCTCGGCCAGGAAGTGCGTGAGCAGCACCGCCACCAGGCCGTACAGGAAGGTCAGCACGGCCACGGTGGCGGCCATGGCACCAAAGGTGATCAGGCCCTGGTGGCGGGCCGGGTCCACGAAGAGCGGGAAGAAGGCCATGTAAAACACGATGGCCTTGGGGTTGAGCAAGGTGATGACGGCCGCTTGCTGGAAGTACTGCCGCGGGCGGATGTTCAGCACCGGGGCATCCCCCGGTTTGGCGGTCAGCATCTTCCAGCCCAGCCAGGCCAGGTAGGCCGCGCCCAGCCACTGCACCGCACTGAAAGCCGCCGGGTAGGCGGCCAGCAAGGCGGCCACACCGGCCACCGCCAGCCACATCAGCACCTGGTCACCGGCGATCACGCCGAAGGTGGCGGCCAGACCGCCGCTCACCCCGCCCTTGCTGGTGGAGGTGATCAGCGCCAGGTTTCCAGGCCCGGGAATGAGCAAAAAGAGGACGATGGCGGCCACGAAAGCGCCGTAATCTGCGATGCCGAACATGGAGGAACCCCGAGAAGTGGAGGGTCGAGTTTAAGCGCCCGCCACCCGCCGGCTGTGATGTTCAGGCAACAGCGGCGGGGCCCGGGCGCATCCAGACGATGCAGCGCTCGGCATCCAGGCCCGGCACCTGCAGTTGTTCCACGTGAAACACGTCCACCGCCGGGGTACCGGCACTCAGGGCGCTCAGCTCATCCGCCGGGTGTTTGCCCTTCATGGCCATCCAGACCCCGCCCTCGACCAGGGCACTGCGCGACCAGTTCGTGAAGTCAACCAAGGACGCGAACGCCCGCGAGCACACCACGTCATAACCCTGACCGGAGAGTGCGTTGAGACTCTCCACCCGGGCATGCAGGCCTCGCAGGTTGGGCAACTTGAGCGTGGCCGCCGCCTGCTGGATGAAGGCGGCCTTCTTGGCCACCGTGTCCACGCAGGTCACCTGAATCTGCGGGCAGGCGATGGCGATGACCACACCGGGCAGTCCGCCGCCCGAACCCACGTCCAGCAGTTGCAGCGCCCTGCCCTGTGTCTGCCGCAGCAAGGGGCCGATGGCGGCCAGGCTGTCGAGCAGGTGGTGCGTCATCATCTCGGCTGGGTCGCGCACGGCCGTGAGGTTGTAAACCTTGTTCCATTTCTGGAGCAGGCCCAGGTAGTCCAGCAGCAGGTCCACTTGACGGGCATCGAGGTCGAGCCGGAGCGACTGCAGCCCGGCCTGCAGGGTGGTGCGCAGATCGCTCATGCGGCGGCGTCGGCAGGCAAGGTGGCAAAGCCCTTGAAGCCACCCTTCTTCAGATGAATCAGCAACAGGGAGATGCTGGCTGGCGTGATGCCCGAAATGCGGGATGCCTGACCCAGGGTTTCGGGCCGGTGCTTGGCCAGCTTCTGCCGCGCCTCGAACGACAGCGCCGTCACCTGCAGGTAGTCCAGATCAGGCGGCAGCTTCAGGCCCTCGTAGTGGGCGGCACGCTCCACCTCGTTCTTCTGCCGGTCGATATAGCCCGAGTACTTGGCCGCGATCTCCAGTTGCTCCACCACCGGCTCCAACAATTCCGCCAGTGTTTCACGTGAAACCTCGGGCGCCACGTACTTGCCGCCGTCCATGCCAACCAGATCCACATAGGCCACGCCGGGCCGGCGCAGCAGGTCGAACAGGTTGTGCTCGTGCTCGATGGCTTTGCCCAGCACCCGCTCGCCCTCTTGCGCAGGCAGGTTGCGCGGGTTCACCCAGGTCGCCTTCAGGCGCTCTGTTTCACGTGAAACCGCGTCGCGCTTGCGGCAGAAGGCATCCCATTGCGCGTCCCCCACCAGGCCCAGGCGGCGACCGGCTTCGGTCAGGCGCATGTCGGCGTTGTCTTCGCGCAGTTGCAGGCGGAACTCGGCGCGGCTGGTGAACATGCGGTAAGGCTCGGTCACGCCCTGGGTGACGAGGTCGTCCACCAGCACGCCCAGGTAGGCCTCGTCGCGGCGCGGTAACCAGGCCGATTCACCCCGGCACTGCAGGGCGGCATTGAGCCCGGCGAACAGGCCTTGCGCCGCCGCCTCCTCGTAACCCGTGGTGCCGTTGATCTGGCCGGCGAAGAACAGGCCCTGGATCTGTTTGGTCTCGAAGCTGTTCTTGAGCGAGCGCGGGTCGAAGTAGTCGTACTCGATGGCGTAGCCCGGGCGCAGGATGTGCGCGTTCTCCAGCCCCGGCATGCTGCGCACCAGCGCGTACTGGATGTCGAAAGGCAGGCTGGTCGAAATGCCGTTGGGGTAGACCTCGTGCGTGGTCAGGCCCTCAGGCTCCAGGAAGATCTGGTGGCTGTCCTTGTCGGCGAAGCGGTTGATCTTGTCTTCCACGCTCGGGCAGTAGCGCGGGCCCACGCCCTCGATCTTGCCGGTGAACATGGGGCTGCGGTCGAAGCCGGAGCGGATGATGTCGTGCGTGCGCTCGTTGGTGTGCGTGATCCAGCACGGCACCTGCTGCGGGTGCATGGCCGTGCTGCCCATGAAGCTGAACACCGGCACCGGGCGGTCCGCGTTCATGCCACCGGGCACGCCGTCGCCGGGCTGCTCGGTGCACTTGGAATAGTCGATGCTGCGCCCGTCCAGGCGCGGCGGCGTGCCGGTTTTCAGGCGGCCTTGCGGCAGCTGCAGCTCTTTCAGGCGGGCCGAGAGCGACACCGCCGGCGGGTCGCCCGCGCGGCCGGCCGCGTAGTTGTTCAGCCCCACATGGATCTTGCCGTCCAGGAAAGTGCCGGCCGTCAGCACCACGGTGCGACCACGGAAGCGGATGCCCACTTGCGTCACAGCCCCCGTCACACGGTCACCTTCGACCATCAGGTCGTCCACCGCCTGCTGGAACAGCCAGAGGTTGGGCTGGTTTTCCAGTGTGCGGCGGATCGCGGCCTTGTAGAGCACGCGGTCGGCCTGGGCGCGGGTGGCGCGCACTGCCGGGCCCTTGGAGCTGTTGAGAATGCGGAACTGGATGCCGCCTTCGTCGGTGGCCAGCGCCATCGCGCCGCCCAAGGCATCGACCTCTTTGACCAGGTGGCCCTTGCCGATGCCCCCGATGGACGGGTTGCAGCTCATCTGACCCAGGGTCTCGATGTTGTGCGTGAGCAGCAGCGTGGCGCAGCCCATGCGCGCCGCGGCCAGCGCGGCCTCGGTGCCGGCGTGTCCGCCGCCAACGACGATGACGTCGAATTCCTGTGGGTACAACATGGTGCTTCTTCCGGGAAATGCAGGCCCGGTGCGCCCGGGCAACCTGCGATTGTCCCACCGTTGGGGATTTCCTGCCCCCTCCACCCTCTCCCCGAACGCAGGAATGCTGCGCGGCAGCGGTGCCAGAATCCGGGCCATGAGCACCCTCCCACCTCTTCTCGTCTTCGCGGGCAGCACCCGCGCCCAGTCCCACAACCGCCGTCTGGCGCAAGTCGCCGCCGACATCGCGCGCCACGCTGGCGCGCCGGTCACCCACATCGAACTGGCCGATTTCGACCTGCCGCTCTACAACGCCGACCTGGAAGCGCGCGGCACACCGGCCGCCGCGATCCGCCTCAAGGAGCTCTTCCATGCCCACCCGGCCTGGGTGATCTGCTCGCCCGAGTACAACGGCAGCTACACCGGCCTGCTCAAGAACACCATCGACTGGGTCTCCAGCCCCGTCAAGGGCGACCCCGAGTGGGGCGACGGCCTCAAGCCCTTCGCGGGCAAGGTGGTCGGCCTGCTGAGCGCCTCACCCGGCGGCCTTGGCGGCCTGAGAAGCTTGTCCCATCTATCTCCATTGCTATTGAATTTGCAGTGCTGGCTGACGCCGCGCCAGTTCGCGCTGGCGCGTGCGGGCGAGGCCTTCGACGCCAGCGGGCAGCTGGCCGAACCAGCGCGCCAGGGTGTCAAGGGTGTCGTCGATCAGGCACTGTGGGCGGCGCAACGTTTGGCCCTTTGATACGTCGGCCCTAGCGGTACACGCCGAGAAACGCCTCCCACGCTGTGCGCACCGAGTGGCCACTGCGCGCAATCGCCGGGTCAAGCACCGCCCTCATCTGCTGCAGAGGAATCCCATCTCCGGCGCTGACGCCCTGCTCAATCTGCCGAAGCAGATTGCTGAATGCAGGATAGCTTTGCTCCGCGTCCTGATGCAGGCTCGCGGCGACTTGCCGTGCAGCAGTGAGATACAAAGCCGACACGACCTCCGGGTACCCTGCCTGCCCCATCTGCTCGCGGCACTCGACAAGAAAGACCAAGGGGTTGTTGGGGTAGCGCACCTTCTGGAGCACAGGGAAGGTTTCGACGATCTGCAACAACTGCTCGTTCAGCGCCTGATCGCGAGGCAGCCTTTGGGCGATTGCAGTCAACCCACCGAGACAGTGGTTCCAGGCCGACTCCACGACCTCGGTGGGCTCCAGGCCACGCACGTGGGGTGCGAACTCTCCGATCAACCGGGCTTGCTCGTGTGCTGGCAAGCCCGATGCGCAAACGTCATCGAGCCATTGCCAAAGCGCCTGCTTCTTCTCGTTCTTCTTCAAATCATCCAGCGAAGCAACGATCCGGCCGCGCGCATGCCGCAGGTCATCCATCTGCACAGCCACCGCGTTCTCATCGAAATCGTCGACCTGCTGCAGACGGGCCTGGAGATCGGTGTGGTCGTCCACCGTGAATGTCGCCTCGCTGATCACGGGCGTGAAGCCCGGCTTCGTCGTATCCCACCAATCCTGCAGCACTTGCCGGTCCGCTGCGTTGAACCGTTGCCTCGCCACGGGTTGCAGACTGGTTGCAAACTGCCACCGCGCCGCGAACTCGCGTCGCTCCAGTTCGTGCTCCACATGCCCCAGCACCGTGACGAGCTGACTCCCCTGGGGGTAGCCGCTGGGGAGCAGGCCCAGCCGCACGGCAAGGTCTCGCACGGCATTGCCTGAGTGGTTGGAGGATAAAAATTCCAGAGACAGGGATTCGATGCGCAAGCTCTGGAGAGAGATCGAGTTCAAGAAGTCACACACTTTCTGAAGGGTCACAAAAAAAACGCGCACAGGCGCGTCGAGATGGACGCGCTGCACGCGATCCAACCCGTCGAAGTGGTGTGGGTCATCGAAACGGTTCGCTTGGCCCCGCGAACCGCGAGCGTCCGCCATTCAGCGCGTGCGCCGCAAGATCTCGTCCGCCAGCTTCTGGTACTCACCATTGAAATGGTGGTCGCCCGGCAGCGGCACCGGCGTCACCTGCGCGGCGGGCACGCGCGGGCAGATCGTGTCGCGGTCGTTGGTGCCGTAAACGCACAGTGTGTCGGCCGCCGTGAGCTTCTGCAGTTCGGGCTTGAGCGGCAGGCCACCGCTGTCGCGCTTGACCCAGTTGCTCAGCCGGAACTCGAACGACGCTTTTTCGCCCGGCCCGATCAATACCGTGCGCGCCACCAGCCCACGCGACACGGCCGGCAGGCGCGGCACCGCGAACGGCAACACGTCCGCGCCCTGCGAGTAACCGATCAGCAGCGCCCGGCTCTTCTTCCATTGCACCGCGAAGCTGCGCAGCACGCGGTCCAGGTCGAGCGCCAGGCCCTCGGGTGTGCGCGCCGACCAGAAGTAGCGCAGCGAGTCCAGCCCCACCACCGGCACGCCGGCCGCCGCGAACTTGGCAGCCAGCTCCTTGTCGATACCAGCCCAGCCCCCATCGCCCGAGAGCAACACGGCGAAGGTGTCCGAGGTGCCGGTGGAGGGCACCGGCACCAGCGGCAGGTCGGCCACGCCGGTGTCGGGCGCGAGCGGCGTCACGGCAGGCGCGCGGCTGAGCTTGCGCTGCGCGTCGAGCAGCGACGGTGTGGTGTCGGCACCCACCACGCTCACCAACTCGGCGCCACGCACCTGCGCCACGAAGTCCTGCACCTGCGCCGGTGCACAGGCCTTGTCCGCACCGCCTTGCAGCACCATCCAGGGGCCGTGCAGCTGCGGCGACGGCAACAGATTCAGCGCCGTGCGGTCGGCGCGGCGCGTGAAGTGCACGCCCTCGCCCTTGCACAGCGGCCGCTTTACCGCCAGCGCGGGGCAGAAGCCCATCGAGACCGCCCCGCCGAAGGTCTGCTCCGGCGCCTGAGCGAGCATCGCGTAGGCCAGCGTGCCGCCCTGCCCCTCGCCCACCAGCAACGGCGGGAAGTAGGCCGGCATCCGCGCGTAACCCTGCAGGAAGTGCGACAGGTTTTCCAGATCGCCATCGGGCAGCAGGCAGTCGCCGCCGTCCTTGGTGAGCGCGGCCAGCAGGCGCGGCGTGTGGATGCCAGCCACCAAGGCGCCCTGCCCGGCCAGGGCCTGCGCCTGGGCGGCCAGCGCCGGCGTCCAGCCGCCCTCACCCGAGAGGAACAGCACGAAGGACTTCGCTTCGCCTTGCGGCCGGTACAGC
The DNA here is from genome assembly GCF_059424305.1 of Hydrogenophaga sp. GW456-12-10-14-TSB4. Taxonomy (NCBI): domain Bacteria; kingdom Pseudomonadati; phylum Pseudomonadota; class Betaproteobacteria; order Burkholderiales; family Comamonadaceae; genus Hydrogenophaga; species Hydrogenophaga sp. GW456-12-10-14-TSB4. The sequence continues at coordinate 27,587 of NZ_JBWKZH010000071.1, forward strand.
GCCAGGTCCTTGAAGTTGCCGTGCGACAGGGTCTCGGCGGCAGCGGACTTCACCGGGGCCTGCGCGAACGACACGCCAGGGAGCGACAGCGCAGCCAGCAACAGGCCGGTGGTGAGCAAAGCGCGGGTCATTTGGAGATCACCTTCCGCAGGCCGCCCGCGATCAGCGCGGCCACGTCGGCCAGAATGAAAAACGGCGCGAACCCACCCGGCGAAGCCAGGTAGCGCGGCTCCCACACCGGGTCGAACTTTTCCTTGAACGCCCGCAGCCCCTGGAAGTTGTAGAAGTTCTCGCCGTGGTTGAACAGCAGGCGGCCCAGGCGGTGCCAGTTCGGCGCCAGCGGGTGCTGCGCCATGCCCGAGAGCGGCACCATGCCCAGGTTGAAGCGCTGATACCCCTGCGCCTGGAAATACAGGATCGTCTGCGCGAACAGAAAGTCCATCGCGCTGCGGGGCGCATCCGGCAGCTGGCGCATCAGGTCCACGCTGGCCTCCAGCTTCTGGTCGGTGCGCAGCAGCGTGGCGAAGGCCACGATGCCCTCTCCCTGGCGCACCACCGCCACCGGCTGGCGCAACACATAGTCGCGCCGGAACGCGCCCAGCGAAAAAGCCTTTTCCGCCGTGTGGTGCTCGCTCAGCCAGGCATCCGAGATGGCCTGCAGCGAATCGAACACCGCCGCCACATCCTCCGGCGCCAGCACCTCGAAGCTCAAGCCGTCGCGCTGCGCTCGCGCCACGCCATGGCGCAGGTTCGCGCGCGCCTTGCCTTGCAGACTGAAGGTGGGCAGGTCCACCAGCGCGCACTCGCCCAGCTTGTGCACGCGCAGGCCCGCGTCCAGGTACACCGGCAGGCCCTCGGGCCGCACCTGGTAGAAGGCAGCTCTCCCGCCCGACTCGCGCGCCTGCTCCACGAAGCGCCACACCAGCTCGGCCCACTCGCTCACCGGGCCCACCGGGTCGTACAGAGCCACCCACGAGCGGCCGCGCCGCCCGAACATGATGAAGGCGCGCTGCGAGTCCGACACCATCAGGCTCTTGTCGCCCATCATCACCAGCCCCGCCCCCGCCGAAGGCTGGGCGCGCACGATGCGCGCCGCTTGGTCCAGCGCGCCGTTGTCCGGCTTGACCAGCACCGCCTGCGGCCGGCGCAGCAGGCGCCCCAGCGCCACCGCCAGCGTGATCAGGCACACCGCCACCAGCGCCCGCAGCGAACGCGGCGCATAACCGTCGAACTCGAACTGCCACCAGACCTGGTTCACGTAGTCCACGTCGCGGTACACGAAGAACAGCAGCGCCGTAACCGCCAGCACGACCGCGACCACCGCCGCCAGCCAGCCCCAGGTGAAGGCCTGCGAGAACAGCGCCGCGCGCCGGTTGAACTGCTTGCGCGACAGCGCCAGCGCGCCCGCCAGCACCAGCAGCAACACCGCCTCCGACACCGCAATGCCTTTGGGCAGGCACAGCACCAGGCTCACCAGCGCCAGCCCCAGCCCGGCCCACCACGAGGCATCCAGCCGCAGGAACATGCCGCGCGCCACGAACAGCAGCGCCAGCCCCGCGATGCTGCCCAGGAAGTGCGCCGCCTCCACCACCGGCAGCGGCATGTGGTGCGCCAGCAGCTCGGTCGCGTCCTCGGAAGCCGGCGTAACACCGGACACCAGCAGCACCACGCCCACCACCCAGGTGAAGGCCGACAACAGCAGCGGCGAGAGGCTGGCCGCAGCCTTCACCATCGGCGTGGCCGCGCCGCGCTGCCACTCGGCCCCGGCCAGCAACGCCACCGCCAGTGCCAGCGGCAGCAGGTGGTAGACCACGCGGAACATCACCAACGCCGCGGCCAGCTGTTCGGGAGGCACATGGTGGCCCAGCGCCAGCAGCATCACTGCCTCGAACACGCCCAGGCCCGCCGGCACGTGGCTGATCACCCCCAATGCGATCGCCAACGCAAAGAAGCCCACGAAGGCGGGAAACGCGATCGCACCGGCCGGCAGCAGAAACCACAGCGCGGCCGCGGCGGCCACCACATCGACCGCCGAAATCAGCAACTGCTGCGAGGCCAGCGACGCGCTGGGCAGGCGCAACACCACGCCCCGGAACACCGTCTCGCCGCCGCGCCGGCAAAAGCCGATGAACGCCCCCGCCGCCAGCAGCACCGCCACCGCCACCCCGCGCAGCAGGCCCGGTGGCGTGCCGAACACCGCCTGCACCGTGCCCGCGCCCCACACCAGCGCAGCCGCACCCACCACCACGATGCCGATGCCGAAACCGAAGGCGTTGAACACGATGGCGCGCGAGACCAAGCCCGCCTCCAGCCCCGCCGCCC
>NZ_JBWKZH010000072.1:0-29028 GCF_059424305.1 Hydrogenophaga sp. GW456-12-10-14-TSB4
GGGTGGGGGCGGCGGTTTGAGCAGCTCGATCTGCTGCACCGCGCGCTTCTTCGACGGCTCGGCGGGCTCGCCCAGCAGCTTGTAGAGCCACACGGCGAGCGCGATCAAGGCAGCGATCAGCAGCCCCACGGCCACGACACGGAACAGGCGCGGGTTCATGAAGTCAGCGAAGAAGGTTCACTTCACGAGGCGTTGCGTGACCAGGCCGATCTGGTTCAGATCGAGCCGGCCCAGCAGGTCGAGCACCTCGACCACCTTCTCGTACTGCACGGCGGAGTCGCCCTTGACCACGATCGGGAACTCCGGCGTCGCGGCCTTGAACTGCAGCAGGCGCGCCTCCAGGTCGGCCAGCGTGGCCATGGGGTAGGCGTCGAGGTAGAGCGCACCGGTCTCGGTGATGGTGATGGCGCGCGTGGCCGGCTTGGCCAGGCTGGGCGTGTTGCTGGCCTTGGGCAGGTTGACCTTGATGCCCTGCACCGAGGCCGTGGTCATGAGGATGAAGATGACCAGCAGCACGTAGGCCAGGTCGAGCATCGGGGTGATGTTGATGTCGTCGTAGACGGCACCGTCTTCCTGAACCTGTGCCATGGCGTCAGTCTCCGTAGGTCTCGGCCATCTTCGTGACGAATTCGTCCACGAAAACCGTCATGTCGTTGGACAGGGCCTTGATCTTGGTCTGCAGGTAGTTGTAGCCAAACAGCGCCGGGATCGCGACGCCCAGGCCGGCCACGGTGGCCACCAGCGCGGCCGCGATGCCGGGCGCGATGGCGTTCACGTTCACGTCGCCGGCGGCGGCGATGGCCGCGAAGGTGATCATCACGCCGACCACGGTGCCCAGCAGGCCGAGGAAGGGGCCGCCCGAGATCGCGATCGTCAGCAGCACCATGCCGCGGTCCAGCCGCTGGCGCTCGCGCGTCATCTGGGCGTCCAGCGCGGCGCGCACGGCGAGCATGGCGCGCTCGCTCACCGAGGGCGCGGTCACACCGTCGTGCTCCACCACCGGCGCCTTCGGGTCGCCCAGGTGGAAACGCGACTTCAGTTCGCGCGCGCCCACCTGGTAGATGCGGTGCAGCGGCGAGTGGTGAAACTGCGCGGATGGGGCGGTCAGGCTGTCGAGCTGGCGGGCGTGCTCCTGCGCGCCGGCGTCGAGCGAGCGCAGCGTCGCGCTGAGCTGGTCGAAGGCTTCGCCGAAGCGCGGGTTGCTTTTCTCGACGCGCGAGAGCAGCACCGCCTTGGCCCAGATCACGTAGATCGCCACGAGCAGCATCAGCACGCAGATGATGGTGACCACCCAGCCGTCGACGGTCAGGTTGTTCATGGTGGCCACGAAGTAGCCGGTCTCGCCACCGGTGTCGGTGGTCTCTTCCTGGCCCATGCGCACCAGGCGGCCGGCCTGGCCCTGCGAGTCGGCCTGCGCGGCGATCCAGGCTTCGGTGCGCTGCACGGTGGACACCTGCACCTCGTCGATCTCGCCGACCAGGCCGCCGCCGATGCGCAAGGCCCCGGCAGGCGCGAAAGCGGCCGGCAGGCTGGTGGCGACCTTGCCGTCGATGTAGAGCACGGTGTTGCTGCCGGTGCTCACCGCGATGTGGCGCCAGGCACCGAGGGCCAGCGGCGCGCCGCCCGGTGCGGTGGCCGCCGCCACGCCGAGCACCGGCACGCCGCCGCGCAGCGAAAGCGTGAGGCCACCGAAGGCCAGCAGCTCGCCGTCGGCGCGCTCGGGCTTGATCCAGGCCGAGAAGGTGAAACCGGTGGCGGCCTGCAGTGTGGCGTCGCCCGCCTGCAGGCCACCGTCGGCGTTCAGGCGGGCGGCGCCGCCGATCAGGCCGCTGGGCACCGGGGTCGAGGTGCCGCCGAGCACGTGGTGGCCGGCGCCCGCGCTGTCCTGCGGCAGGCCGCTGGTGTCGCCCAGGTGGTACACGGCCCACTGGGAGGCGTCGTAGAGGCCGGTGGCCGCCACCGGCTGCGCGGCCTCGTTGCCGTAGTACAGCCAGATGTGCTGCGCCGCGTTGCTCCCGGCCAGGCGCGGCACCTGCACCCACACGAAGGCGAGTTCGTTGGCGCTGTCGAAGCGCTCGATGTGGTGCGGCAGCACGGTCTTCCCGTCCTCGGCCACGAAGCGCAGGTCGGACGCGTTCTCGTTGGCGGCGATGAAATCGAAGTTGCCGGTGGACAGGCGCACCAGCACCGGCACGCCCGTCACCTCGGCGGTGATGCCGGCGGCCTGGGTGTCCAGGGTGATCTTCTTGCGGATGGTCCAGGCCTCGTCCCACCACGCTTGGGCGGACAGGGGCAGCATCAGCAGGCAGACAGCGAGGGTGAGGAAGCGTTTCATGGGAGGGGCATCAAAAAGCCGGCCCACGCGAGAGCGGGGCCAGCACAGAAAGGTAAGAAGGAACGGTGGCGCGGGTGTTACAGAAGGGGGGAACCATCCATTCGGACTATTCGCTGCCGAAGCCCAGCACATCGACGCGCACCACCGACGGCCGCAGCGCGGCGGCCAGTTCCTGCGCGGCCTTGGCCGAATCGGCCGCGGCCTGGTTGAGCGCCTCGACCACGCGCGAGGCGTCGTCGCCGCCCGAGGTGGCGCCGGAGGACGCCGCCGTCACCGCGCTGGTGTCGGCCACCGGCGTGCCGGTGCTCGAACCGCTCGCCGAGATGTTGTCGGCGCCCAGCACCACCTGCGCGGCGATGTTGAGGTTGCCGGCGCGGATGCCGGCATCGCCGGCGTTGACCTTGCCCTTGGGCGCGATCAGGTCCACGTCGCCCTCGCGTCCGCCGCCGGTGGACAGGGCCGCGATGCCCGAACCCGTGGCGGCCCCCTGGAGCACCTGCGTCACGTTGCCCTGGGCGTCGATCAGGATCAGCGGCGGCGGCACCACCGAGGCGGTCTTCTTGCCTTTGCCGGCGTCGATGTCGCCTTCGCTGGACCACAGCACCATGTCGCCACCGCCGAGGGTGAGGAGGCGCGACTGGTTCACGAGCACGTCACCGCGCGCGAAGCCGCGCACGCGGCCCTCGCCGATCACCGCGATGCCGAGCACGCCGCTGTCGGTCAGGCCGATGCCCGAGCCCGGCGGCTGCGTGGCGATCAAATGGGCCGGTGTGTTGGCCAGGCCCACCACCACGTCGCCGCCCGGCACCATGAAATCGATGTCGCCACCGGCCTCGGTGAGGATGCGGCTGGCGAACAGGTTGAGCGACCCCTGGTAACGCGCGAAGCCGCCCTGCGGCGTGCGCTCGGCCATGCCGGGGAAGGCCAGGTCGAGCACGGCGTAGCCGCGGCTGTAGTCGCCCGCGAAGTCGCTCTCGGGGCGGTTGCGGTCGCGACCGGTCTCGCGCAGTGCGGTGTAGACCATGGTGCGCACGCGCTCGCGCTGCGCATTGGCCGGCAACGCCTGCAAGGCGCGCACGGCGTCGGCCGCGTTCGCGGCGTCCAGGCCGGTGTTGCCGGTGAGCCAGCGCGCGGCCCAGAGCGCGCCCACGTCGCCCGGCGCGTTGCCGAGTTGCGTGAGCAGGCGGCCGATCACGTCGGTCTCCTGCCAGGCCGCGTCGCCGATGCCGGCGTAGATGTGCAGGTCCGCACCCTGCGAGGACAGCGCCGGGTTGTCGAGGTTGCCGCGGCTGACGATGCCGGCCGAGGTGCCCAGGTCCACGTCGCGCCCGGCGCGCACTTCGAGCCGGCCCGGGCCGGCCACCCACACGTAGGAGCCCGACGTGCGCGAGGTGCCGGTGGAGCTGAACACCACGTCGCGCCCGGCCTGCACCACCGACACGTCGTCGTCATCGTTGTGCTGGATCGACAGGCCCAGGTTGCGCACATCGCGCCCGGCCTTGACCGAGACCGGCTTGGCGCTCGCGAGGTTGAGCTTGGTCGACTGACCGACCACGTCGCCTTCGCTGGCGTGCAGCAGCGCCGGGGTGTCCGATCCCAGGTGCACCGGCACGGCGGCGTGCGCGGTGGCCGTGCTGGTGGCGAAGGCGCTGCTGCGCGTGACAGGATGCAGCACATCGGGCAGCGGTGCCATGTCGCTGAGGTTCAGGCTCGCGGCCAGGTTCACCTCGTCGCGCGCCAGCAGCGCGAGCTGCCCCGCCGCGGAAGGCTGCAGGGTCGAGCTCAAACCGTCGACCACCGCCCGGCCCTGCGGTGCGGTGATCTCCAGGCTCGGCGGCAACACGCCCATGGCGATCGCCGCGTTGTAGTTCGCCGTGCTGATCAGGAAGTTGAGCGGCGCCCGATAAGTCTGGTTGGTGGTGATCAGCGACGCCAGCTCGCTGGAACCGGCGGGCCGGTTGTGGAACACCACGTCACCCGTGAGGCTGCCCATGTGGAGGGCGGCGGCGTCGCTGTAGGTGGAGAACAGGCTCCACTGCGGGCTGGCGGAGGTGGCCACGTTCACGCCGGTGCCGCTGCCCGAGGACTGCACCACCAGGTGCGGGTTGATCACCGCGTGGATGCCCACGTCGCCGCGCGCCGTGACCTTGGCCTGCGTGTCGCCCATCGCGAGGATGGGGAAGAGCGCGCGCGAGCCCGTGCCCACGGTGACGCGCTCGCCGGCCTCGATGTTCCCGCCCGCGGCCAGCCGCAGCGCGCCCCGGTCGGCCTGGTACTGGCCGCCCTGGATGTCGCCGCCCGCCTCGACCCGCACCGAACCGCCGCCGGTGACCACCAGGGTGTTGGTCGCCGGCGTGGTGCCGGTCGAGCGTGCCTGCGTGGGCGCACTGGCCGAGAGGTTGCTCACGTCGTTGCCGGCGCGCAGCGTCACGTCGCCGCCGCCGAGCGCGCCCACGCCCTGCTGGAAGCGGTCGAAGCGGACCCACCAGCCCGGGGCCGTGGCGTAGCTGTCGCCGGTGGTGTGGGTCTGGCCCTGGCGGAACAGCCAGTTGCTGTAGAGCTGCTGCGAGCGCGCGAGCGACTTGATGTCGCGCCCGGCGTCGATCACCACGTCGCCGCCCTGCTCGCTGAACTGGGCGTTGGCCGGCACGGCGAAGCCGGCCACCGGCGCGGCCAGCTTGCCGGCGGTGTAGATGGCGGACTCGGCGCTGGCGAGCACCACGTCGCGGCCCGCGTGCACGCGGATGTCGCCGGTGCCGGTGCGCAGCAGCTTGCCGGCGGCCAGGGTCACGTCGCCCGTGCCGGCCACGGTGGCGTGGCGGTTCGCGGCGCCGAGGTCGGCGCCGGCGGTCACGTTGACGCTCCACGAATCCTGACCGCGCAGCGTGGCCGGCACCGGCGAGGTGGGGGCGCAGGTGGTGGTGGCGCACGGCGTGGCGGTGCTGAAGCCGTCGGAGAGGTGGCTGTCCAGCTTCACGTTGCCGGCCGCGCGCAGCGTGAGCACGCCGGGCTGGCCGCCCGCGTGGCTGCCGTCCAGGTTCCAGTCGTTGGCGAGGGTGAGGTCGCCCTGCGAGCGCACCTCCACGCCCGAGACCACCTGGAAGCGCGCATCGGCCGCCTGGCCCAGCCGCGATTCGATCGCGCCGTGGCGCGCCGCGAAGTTGTTCAGGTCGGCGTTCACCGTGGCCAGCGAGAGCTCACCCGCCACGTTGCCGCTCGCCGTCAGGCGGCCGATGTTCTCGTGCACCTTGACCGCTTCCAGGCGGACCGTGTCCACGCCGTCGAAGGTGGAGGCCACTTGCGTGACGGCCACGTCTTCGCTGGCGCCCGAGCCGGTGCGGCGCGCGCGCAGCTGCACCTCGCCGCCGCGCGCGCCCTGCGCCGCGATGGTGGCGCCCTGCTGCAGGTCCAGCACACCGTCGCTCGACCCGAGCTCGACCGTGCCGCCGTTCTGCGCCGCGTCCGTGGCCTGCACCGAGATCCGCGCGCCACTGGCCAGCGTGAGATCGCCCTGGGCCTGCACGCTCACGCGCCCGCCTTTCGCGCCGCTGGCGTCCAGCGTGCCGGCCACGCGGATGCCGCCGCCGTCGGCGGCGATCGCGATGTCCTGCGCGCGCACCGTCTGCCCCGCCTGCAGCTCGAGGTCGCCCGTGCGCACGCGGTAGGCCTGTTCCTGCGTGAAACCGCCCTGCCCCACCGCCGCCGCGAGCGCGGAGAAATCGGCCACGCGGCCCACGTCCACCGCGATCCGCGCGCCTTCACCGCCGCCCGTCGCGGCCTGCCCTTGCAGGCTGCCCGCGGCGAGGTCGAGCGTGCCGCCCGGCGTGCGGATCTCGATGCGGCCGGCATCGCCGCCCGCGACGGCCGACACGCCGATGCGCGCGCCCTGCTCCACCGTGATGCCGCCGCTGCCCTGCGACTGCAGGCTCACCCGGCCGCCGTCGGTGGCGCGCTGGGCATCGAAATAACTTACATGGCGACCGCCCGCGTCGATCTCGGCGGTGGCGCCCACGCGCAGCTCGCCGCTGCGCGACGTGAGGCCGAGTTCGCCCGAGGGCAGCACGGCGCGCGCACCGAAGTCCAGCGACTCGCCTTCGAGCTGCCAGCGCGAGCCCAGCGCGGAAGCAGCGGCCGCCGCGTCCGCACCGGCCAGGCGTTCGACGGCCAGGCGACCGCTGGCGTTGAGGGTCTGGTTCGACGCCTCGGTGCCGACGATCGCGCCGGTGGCCACCGTGGTGGTGCTGGCCGCCACGGCCAGCGAGCCCGTGCCCACGCCGGCCAGCGTGCCCGCGTTCAGCGCCACCGTGTCGAAGCCGTCGATGCGCTTGGCGCCTTCGCCCAGCTCCAGGCGGTCGGCGTGCACCGTGAGCGCGCTGCCCGGGGCGGCGCTCACCGGCGCGGCCGTGGCGCCCGCTGCGTTGGCGAAGCTCACCGTGCCCGCGCGCACCGTGGCCTGGGCGTTGCCCTGGCCCGAGAGCGCGGCGGCGCGCAGGTCCAGCCGGCCCAGCGTGGCCTTGCCGTCGGCGCCCTGGGCACCGAGCTGCGTGTCGCCATACAGGTCGATCGACGAATAGCTGCGCAGGGCCAGCGCGTCCAGCGTGTCGAAGCGCGCGAGGTCCGCGTTGTCGTAGACCACACCGCCGGTGCCGGCGGGCACCTCGCCCAGGCTGATGCGCGAGGCGCCGATGTCCAGCCGCCCGCCGCTGGAGCCGCCGAAGCCGAGTTCGCCCTGGAAGCGGTTGTCGGCCGTGGCGTCGAGGACGATGGCCGGCGCGTCGATGCGGCTGCTGGCCGCGCCCACGATGGTGCCGGTACTGCGGTCCGGCGCGCCGGTGCGCTCGTAGGCCACGGCGTCCACGCCCGCGCGCACCAGCGCCCCGTTGCCGGCCACGCTGAAGGCGCGGCCCGAGCCCGCCGGGCCCTGCGCCTGCAGGCGGCTGCCCTCGGTCAGTTCCACGCGCTCCGAGCCGGTCAGGATGATGTCGGCCGCGCGCAGCGCCGAGGCTTCGTCGTTCGTGAGCGTGACCTCGCGCGCACCGACGGTGATCACGTCGGCGTTGCCCTGCGCGCGGCGCTCGCCACCGATGAGGAGGCTGGCCGCGCCCAGCGCGTTGAGGTCCTGCGCGGCGATCACGGTGGCGCCGCTGGTGGTGGGCGCGGGCCCCGCCCCCACCACCTCGATGCGGTCGGCCGACAGGTCCACCGCCGCGCCGCGCCCACCCTGGGCCGCCGCGGTGAGGAACTGGCCCTGCAGGCGCAGCGCGTCGGCGCCCGTGCCTTGCGTGACCAGCGAGAGGCGCCCCGCGTCGGCGGCCTGCGCGCTGCCGGCGCCGAAGAAGTCGGCCGCGCGCGTCACGGTGTACTCGGCGCGATCGCGCACCTGGTCGGCGGTGAACACCTCCACCGCGTTCCACTGGCCCGGCGTGGGCGCCTGCGTGCGCGTGTCGGTGACGAAGCCGGCCGCCACGCGCACGCCGTCGGCGCGCGTGTGGACCTGCGAGGGCAGCAGCGCGGCGGCGTTGTCGCTGAGCCGCACGGCGAAGGCACCGGGCAGCAAGGCGTAGCGGCCCGGCAGCAGCACATAGCGGCCGTCGGCCAGGCCGGGCACGCCGCGCAGTTCGATCGCGCCGGAGCGCTCCAGGCGGCCGTCGAGCGCGGCGTCGCCCGGCGCGAAACCGGCCGCATAGGCCGGCAGCACGGCGTACACGCCGTCCTGCGCCAGGAAGTCGAGCGAACCGCCCGGGCCGACGGTGAATTCGTCGGCCTGCAGGTCGCCGCCACCGCGCAGGTCCACGCGCGCGCCGGCCTGCACGTTGACGCTCGCGCCCTCGGTGCGGATGCGCTTGCCGTCGAGATGGTCGATGGTGCGGCCCTGCCCTTCGCCGTACACCCAGGCGCGACCGTTTTCGATGCGGCCATACGGAATGAGGCCCTCGGCGTGCACCGAGGTCAGGCTGCCCGATTGCAGTTCGAGCGCGCCGCGCGCCTGCAGGTCGATGGCGCCCATCGGCGCCCACACGCGCCCCGCCTGGGTGATGTCACCCGCCTTCACGGTCAGGCTGCCCTGGGCCGACAAGGGCATGGAAGGCTCCACCCCCACCGCATGAATGCGCACGTCGCCCTGGGGCACGTCGATGGTGAATTGCGCGTCGGTGCCCGGCGCGACCACGCCCGCGTGCAGGTCCAGGTCCCCCCCGACGGTGAGCGAGCCTTCGCGCTGCGACGACGACGCGCCTTCCAGCCGGATCTCCTGCCGCCCGGTGAGCCGCACCTGGTCGGCACCGGCCACGGTCACGCGGCCCTGCACGCGCAGCAGCCCGGCCTGCACGTCCAGCGTGGCCGGACCGCCGGTGGGCGCGGCGACGGTGGTGTTCGGGCTGTTCGACAGCAGCACCTCGTGCGCCCGCACCTGCGCGCCCGCGCCCTGGACCTGCAGCTGAGCCGCGTCCAGGCGCACGAAGCGCAGCTCGCGCGCGCCGGCCGCGGCCTGCAGCTGCACGCCGTCGGCCAGCGCGATGCGGTCGGCGCTGCTCAGGTTCAGCGCGTCGAAGCCGGCCTCGCGCAGGGCCGTGGCCGAGAGGCGCACGTGGCCGTTGTGCGCGTTGTCCAGCGCCGCGCCAGGGGCCAGGCCCGCGCTCTGGTCGGCCACGGTCTGCTCGACCGTGAGCTGGCGCGGCCCGATCGGCGCACCGGCCGCCGCGCGCGCGGTGGCGTCGGTGGCCGTCAGGGCGAACACGAAGTCGCCGCCGCGCGCGTCGGCCGCGCGCGCCTGGGCATGCACCGTGCCGTCCAGCAGGGCGCCTTCGGTGGTGCCCACGCGCAGCGTGCCGGCGCTGGCCGAGACCGGCTGCCCCAGGCCTTCGGCCGCACCGGCGTTGTCCCCCCGGGTGGCGGCGCTGCCGCTGACATCGATCACCGAGCCGGCCTGCGTGACCACGTAGGCGTTGGTGCCCTGCAGCTGCACCGTGCCACCGTCCTTCACCTGCGCGCGCACCAGGCCCTGGTCGTCGACCTCGGTGCGCACCACGCCGCTGGCGTCCAGCCGCGCGTGCTCGCCCAGCCAGACCGCCGCGTCGGCGCGGAACGGGTCGGCGGTGCCACGGTTCACAGTGGCGCTGATGGTGCCGCCCTGGGCTTGCACCTCCCCCAGCAGCTTGACCTGGGCGCGCGCGCTGAACGACACGTTCGCGCCCGGTTCGGCCAGGATGCGCGCGCCCTCGCCCAGCGTGACCGTGCCGGCCGTGCCGTCCAGCGTGGCCGGCGCGCTGAACGCGAGGTTGACCGCGCGGCGCTCCAGCGGCGAGCGCACCTCGTTCTGCAGCACCTGCGCGAGCGGGGTACCGGTCGAGGCGGTGCCCGCATCGGAGACCAGCGCGCGGGTGGTGAGCAGGGGCTGCAGCACGGTGCCTGCCACGATGTCCACCGAGCGGTCGCCGCGCACGTTGACCTGCTCGAAACCGCCCTGCGAGAAGAAATCCGCCGCGAGGTGGGTGGCATCGGCGGGCAGGCCCGCGCCCGAACCGCCCACCACCATCGCCGGTGCGCCCAGGGTCAGGCTGCCGCCCTTGTCGCCGCCGAGCGCGCTGAGCTCGCCGCCGAGCGACAGCCCGGTCGCGCCCGAAAGCTCGATGGCGCCGCCATCGCCCAGGGTGGTCTTGCCTTTCGCATCGATGCGCGCACCGCCGTCGGCGCGCAGCACACTGCCCGCGCCGAGCGCGAGCACGCCGTCCGAGGCGATCACGATCTGGCCGCCGTCCGCCGGCGCCACCGGCGCGTTCGTCTGCGGGAGCCGGGGGTTGAGGTGAGTGAAGCCACCGCTCACATCGATCGTGCGGCCGGCCGCGACGGCCAGCCGGGGGGCGGGGGCGGCGGTGTTGACCACGTTGCTCGCGGCATTGAGTTCGATGCGCCCGCCGCGCGCGCTCAGGTTGGCATCCACCTGCACGCTCTGGCCGGTCACCGAGAGCGCGCCGCCGGGCTCCATCGCCAGGTCGCTGCGGATCACCACCTCGTTGTTGCCGAAGACCTCCAGCCGGGCCACGCGGTCCTTGCCGAGCAGGCGCGGGTCGATCACCAGCGTCTCGGTGAACGACGGATCCAGCGCGTCGCCAAAGCCGAAGCCGGTCTGCAGGCCCGCGAGACCGCGCTCGATCAGCACGCGCTGGTTGAGCTTGAAGTCGCCCTCCACCGCCTTGCTGCCCAGTTGCAGCGTGGCGCCGGCCGGTGCGCTGCCGCTGGCCTGTTGCAGCGTGCCCTGCACGGTGCGCCCGACCACATCGCCCTGCATCACGGTGGCCTTCATGCCGACCACGTTCACGCGGCCGGCGTCCTTGCCCTGCACGTAGCCCGCGTCGTAGCGCTGCGCGGCGCCGGTCTCGATCACGTCGGTGCGGTTCCAGCGGTCGTGGTCCACCCGGAAGCGCGAGGCGTCGCCGTCGTAGCGCGTGCCCGCCGTGGCCTCGGTCGCGTCGACCAGCTTGCCGTTGGTGATCAGCACCGACTGCTTCACCATGCCGGCCCGGTAGTCCACACTGCCGCCGGAGACGTCGATGGTGGCGCCGCTCTCTACGATGGTCTCGCCCTGCGAGCGCAGGGTCACCGTGCCGCCGCTGGTCGCGCGTTCGGCCGCGCCGCGCTGCAGGCGGGCCGCGTAGCTCTCCAGGCTGTCCTTGGCCACCAGGGTGTCCAGGCCGCCCTCGGCCAGCGCCAGCGCGCGCTCCACGTCCATGTACACCGTCTGGCCGCGCAAGGGGCCGTTGCGGTTCACCGGCGAGTCCTTGAGCTCGTCGCCGCGCAGCTCCACCGCCACACTGTTGCGCCCCACGTCCACCGCCACGTCCCGCAGGCCCGAGACGTCGATGACCGCGCCCTCGGCGATGTGCAGCCGCGCGGTGTTGGAGACATAGGAAGACCCGGGCCGGGTGAAGGGGTCGTTGGCGCCGCCCGCGCCCGGGTTGTCCTGCGCCGTGATGTCGACCGTGCCCGAGGGGGCGACGATGCGCGAGCCGCTTTCCAGCCGCACGTCCTGACCCACCACCTTCACCACCGAGGGCTTTTCCAGCCGGTCGCCGTTCTTGCCGTCCTGCGCGGTGGCGCTGCTGTCGGTGTCGATGCGGACCTCGGTCAGGCTGCCCGCGCCGATCACCACGCGCCCGCCGCGCGTGGGTTCGCTGTTGCTCACCGCGCGGTCGCGCGCCAGCAGGTAGACCGAGCCGTTCTGCACCACCGAGCTGGAGGCCGAGGCCAGGCCCTTCTGGTTGACGGCGTAGCCGATCATGGTCACGTTGCCGCGATCGGCCGAGAGGCTGCCCAGGTTGGTCACGTGGCCGAGCAGGTCGTCCGCCGGGTGGGTCAGTGCGATCTCCTGGTCGCCGATCTTGCCGTTCACCACGCCGGCGTTGGCCTGCTCGTAACCGTTGAGCGCGGCCGGGCTGTCCACCTCGACCAGCAGGCCGCTCACATTGCTGTCCACGCCGGAGGCCGAGCGCAGGTAGAGCTTGCTGGCGGCGGCCATGATCACCTGGCCATCGGGCGCGCTCACGCTGCCCCGGTTCACCACCGTGGGCGCGATCAGCATCACGCGACCGAACTGGCCGGCGCTGATGCGCGCGCCCTCGAACACCTTGATGAAACCGCGCGCCTCGCCACCGTCCAGCGCCAGCTGGAACTGCGGCGTCAGCGTGTTGCTGGTGAGCAGGTTGTCGACGAACTGGTCCGCCATGTTCAGCGTGCTGGCGGTGAAACTGTTGAGGTTCACCTGCGAGCCGCCCATGAAGGCGATGCCGTTGCTGTTGACCAGGATGATGTTGGCCTTCTGGCCGTCCGCCTGGCCGATGGCGCCCGCGATCACGCTGGGGTTGATGTCCCAGATGCGGTTGAGCGTGGTGAAGCTGGCCCCCTTGACGGGTTCGTTGCTGCTCAGGTCGTGCACCTGGCGGAACTGCACGCTGTGGCCCGCGCCGATGTTGAAGCTCTTCCAGTTCAGGACCGCCTTGTTGCCGACCTGGTTCACGAAAGCCTGGTGGGCCGTGGCCTGGGTGAGCGCCGCCTGGTAGGCCGCCTGCCCGGCGGTGACGAAGGGCGGCAGCGCCCCGCCCGCGCTGGGCACGGGCAGCTGCTGCGCGCCCAGCGGCGCGGCGATCAGCAGCGCGGCGGCCAGGGCCCCGGCCCCGCGCGCCCCGCTGGCGGCCTTGCCCTGCGCACGAGCGCATTCGGCCACGGCGACGAGGGTGCCCAGGTGGCGACTGAAAACGATGCGGTGGCGTTGGCGGTTCATGGAACGGTCCTCGGAAAAGAGCTCACCACTCGTAGGTGAGGCTGAAATGCAGTCGGTGGTCGCCGCGGGCGGTCGTGCCCACGGGCTTGAGCGGGTAGGCCCACCACAGCGCGCCCTGCAGGCCGCTGGCACCGCGCGCGCGCAGGCCCAGGCCCACGCTGGCCAGGGTGTAGCGGCTGGTCGCGGTGATGGGATCGACCACGCGCACGTGGCCGGCGTCGACGAAGGCGAGCGCGCGCAGCTCGCTCACGCTGTCCGTGCCCAGGCGCGCGGCGACGTTGGGCGTGCGGCCTTCCAGGCTCAGGGCCACGCCCTGCTCGCCCAGCGCGGCCGATTCGTGGTAGCCGCGCACCGTGTCCAGGCCACCGATGGCGAACTGCTCGTTGGAGATCAGGGGCTGGCCCGAGAGCTGCCAGCTGCCACGCCAGTCGATGCCCCAGTCGCCAGGCAGGGTGCGCTCCTGCGAGGCGTGGCCGCGCAGGTAGACGTAGGACGGGCGGCCCTGGTAGCGCTTGTCGGCGAACTCCTGCTCGCTGCCGCCCAGGCCGTTGACGTGGAAGTTGAACGAGATGCCCGCGCGCGTGGTGCGCTTCTCGCCCAGCCAGGTGCCGTCCCAGCCGAGGGTGAACGGCGTGTAGGCGATCGGCGTGTTGAAGCCGCCGCTGCCGATGAGCTTGACCGACTGATCGAAGTCCTTGTGGTCGATGCCGAAGCTGGCGCTGTGGAAGAAGCCTTCGTTGCCTGGCAGCGGGCGGATGTAGCGCGCGCCCACGATGTCGCCGCGGCCCACCACGTTGAGCGTGCCCACCGCGGAGACGTCGGAATCGGAGCGGATGCCGTAGAGCGCCAGAAAGCCCCCGTTGGCCAGCGGCCAGGTGTAGTTGAGCGAGAACACCTGGCTCTCGCCAGGTTCCTGCGGGGCGGTCTGCACCGTCAGGCCGATGCTGTGCTGGCGGCCCCAGAGGTTGTCCCAGCGCAGGCTCGCGCTCGCGCGTGTCCGTGTCGTGTCAGGGCTGTAACGGTCGTTGATTTCGAGGTTGCCGTGGAACGGCAGGCGGTCCTGCACCTTGAGGTCCACCTCCACGGTGCCCGGCGTCTTGCCCGGGCGCAGCACCGGCGTCACGCGCCGGTCGGGGCTGCGGTTGAGCGCGGTGAGCTCGGCCTGCACGTCCTGGAAGTTGGGCACGTTGCCCTCGGCCAGCTGCGGCGCGGCTTCCTTGATGGCGTCCAGGCTGTAGTAGCGCGACTCGGTCACGCGCAGCCGGTCCACCGGCGCTTCGGTCACCTGCAGGCGCACCACGCCTTCGTTCACGCGCTGCTGCGGGATGCTCACCAGCACCGTGAGGTAGCCGGCGCCGTGGTAGGCCTTCTCCAGCGCCTCGCGCGCCTTCTCCACGTCGGCCAGCGTCTTCTGCTCGCCCATGTGGCCATAGACCGCGCGCTCGACGGCGACGGCGGGCAGCAGCGTGGCGCCCTCGACGCGGTACTCGAACACATCGAAGCGCGCGTCCTGCGCGTGCGCAGTCGAAAGAACCAGGCCGGCGGCCAGCAGCAGGAGGCGGATCGGTTTCATCGGATCGGGCGTCTTCAAACAGAAAAGGGCGAAACGCGGCAGGCCGCGTTTCCCCGACATCGGCCCACCCCGAAGGGCGGCCGAAGGATTGCGCTGAGGCCGATCAGGGCTTCAGGGCGGGCTGGCAGGACAGCGCGTTGCGGGTGAATTCCGACACGTTGGCGCCGTTGGCCGGCACGCCGGCGGCGCCGGTGATGAACAGGCCGCGCAGGTTGGTGATTTCCGGGTTGCCCAGGGAAGCGATCACGCTGGAGATGTAGGCATCGCCGTCGCCGCCCGACTGCTCGTAGGGCACGAAGCCTTCGAGCTCGAACCACATCGGGTAGGTGCCGCGCACCGCGTTGACGCGGTTGTTCAGGTCTTCGGTTTCCACGCCATTGAGGCCGACCTGTGCGTTGGGCGAAGCGCCGTTGAGGCGGACATAGGCCCAGTTGCCGGCGGCGTCACGGGCGTTTTCCATCGACAGCACGCCCAGGGCGTAGCTGTTGTTGGCGGCGGTCACCAGGCCACCCGAGACGTTGCCGCTGGAGCTGTGCTCTTCGACCAGCAGCTTGGTCAGCGGGGTGTTGCCGCTGTACACGTCGGCACGGCGCAGGGGCACGTAGAAGCCGGTGTTTTCGGCCACGCCGCAGGGGTTGTTCAGGAACTGGATCGACGAAGCCGATTGCGTGCCCGAGGTCGGCGTGCGGCGCAGCAGCTGCACGGTGTCGGCGGCGGCGCCACCGAAGAACGCGCCGTTGATCGTGCCGCCGGTGTTGACCGAGGCGACCGAGGCGTACTGGGCGGTGGAGATCGAGGGCTGGCAGGCGCCCGGCACCATGGTGTCGCACAGCTCGCCGTCGTCGGCCACGGTGTTGATCAGGCCCTGGCTCTTCTGCAGCTGGCGGTAGAGCTTCTTGCTCACGCCGACGCCGAAGGCCTGTGCCACGTTGGTGCGGTAGGTCGTGCCCACTTCATCGACCGAGGTGGCGATGTTCAGCAGGGTCTGGTTGACCTTGTACTCGGTGTCGGAGAAGCCGCCCGAAGACTGCTTGGGCGCGGTGTCGCCGGCGACGTTGACCGAGGCGGCCACGGTGGGCGTGGCCAGGGTCACGGTGGTGCGGGCGCAGTTGGTGTAGCGGCGCACGCTGTTGGCCTGGCCGGAGATGGTCAGCGAGGCGGTGGCCGGGGCGGCGACGGCGCAGTTGCTGCCGTTGTCGAGCTGGCGCAGGTCGGTGGTGCGGGTCAGCGTGGCGGGGATTTCGGCGTTGGTGTCGCCGAAGGCGCGCAGGGACGGGGTGTAGGCGTTGAAGGAACCGCCTTCGACGGTGTGGTAGACCACCACGTCGGCGCCTTCGAAGGCACCAGCACGGCCGTCCACGGTGTTCACGGTGCAGGCGTAGGCCACGTTGTTGCCGGCGCCCTGACCGGGTGCCAGGGCGTTGGCGCCGGTGTTCTGCAGGTAGACCGACAGGTTCATCGTGCCGGGGTTGGTCACCACTACTCCGGCGGCGTTGCGGTAGGTGGCGCCCGAGCACAGGGTGGCGAAGCCCTGGAAGGCGTTGTTCAGCACGGCGGAAGCGCCGGTGATCCAGACTTCCTTGAGATTGCCGGAGGCTTCGACCTGGGCCGGCGTGAGGGCGAAGGCGGGTGCTGCGCACAGGGCGGCGCAGGCAAGAGCGAGTTTGCCGAGTTTCATGATGGATTCCGATGGAGGTTGGGAAAGAGAAACGGGGAGTGCGAGCGCGAAGACCGGGCCCGCGCGAAGCGGCAGGCCCGGGGCAGGCCGATCAGGCCTGGCGGCGGCTGCGGCGGCGGGCCACGCCAGCCATCAGGCCCAGGCCGGCGAGCAGCATCGCGTAGGTCTCGGGTTCCGGCACGGGGTTGGCGAAGGTCAGCGTGGCGGTGGCGACGTCGAAGGTCCACTTGCCGAGTTCGGCGCCGGCGATCGTGCCGTTGCCGTCGAGGTCCACGCCGAAGGCGGCGCGGGTACCGTCACCGGCGAGGTAGAAGAAGTTCTGGGCCACGTTCAGGCGGGCCGTCGAATCGGGACCCTGGCCGACCCAGTTGTCGCCGGTGGCAGCGGGCACCGCACCGTAGTAGGCACTGGGCGACGAAGCGATGTCGGCCGAGCTGGCCCAGCTGGCGCCGTTGGCTTCCGTGGCGTGCGTGCCGCGGGTGTTGTTGGCGACGATGTAGGGGTTCAGGTTCTGGAACGCGTTCAGGGCGCCGGGCGTCACGTTCACGGTGTTGAGCACCGAGGTCGTGAGGTAGCTGGCGTTGCCCAGGGCGGTGCCGACGTTGTTGAGGGCCACGACGCTGAACTCGATGGCGGCCGCGCCCGCGGCGCCGACAGCGCTCAGGAACGACTCATACACGTCACCGTAGTTGGGGTCGGTCAGCGTGAAGCTCTGCGTGAAACCGGCGGTGTTGCGGTTGTCGGCGAAGGACGACATCGCGGCGCCGAGGTCGAACAGCGCGGAATAGTCGTTGTTGCCGCTGTTGACCGCACCGTTGTAGTAGCGGAGGTTGACGACCAGTTCGCCATTGCCGGAGGTGGCATCGGCGATGGTGGCCTGGGCGGAACCGGCTGCGGCACCCAGCAGGGCGGCCAAGGCAATCAGTTTGAGTTTCATGTGTGAGTCCAATCTGGAGGTGAAGGAACGAGGAACGGAAGACAAGGAACTTTTCGCGCTGGTCAACGCCAAAGACTGGGTTGAACAGGGAGGACTTTAAAAATCCAACGTTGCACCTCATGGGTGCGGTTCCCGGCTCTGGATAGTCCGTTCAGGTAGTGAAATCCGTCACACACCCCTTCACCCCGATCGACTCATACCGCGTCGGTGTGCGCGATCAGCCGCAGCGTGGCGCTCTTGCCCACGGCCTGCGCGCGGTTGTTCACATTGAGCTTGCGCATGATCTTCTGCAGGTGGTTCTTCACCGTCGGCGGACTGATGCCCAGGATCAGGCCGATCTCCTGGTTGGTCTTGCCGTTCTTCACCCAGTGCAGCACCTGGATCTCGCGCTTGGACAACAGCGTGGCCGGCTGCATTTCGGCGCCGCCCTGCCCGCTCTCGCGCAGGCGCATGCGGTGCAGCGCCAGGTGCAGGTGGGGCATGAGCAGTTCCAGCAGGTAGGCATCGCGTTCGTTGGGCACGTGGTCCAGCCCGGCGAAGACGAAGAAGCTGCCGTACTCGCCCTGGACTTCGCGCACACCGTGCACGGCCACGTGCTCGAAGCCGCAGTTGCGCAGGTCGCTGATGAGTTGGCGCCGCCCCACCTGGTCGCCACCCTGGCAACTGAGCAGGCGAGGCACGCGCCCGCCGCGCAACCAATCGTCCACCAGCCGCGGCAGCAGGCCGTCGGTCGGGTCGGTGACCTGGGCCTCCACGCGCGCGCTGGGCACGTGGCTGGAGAAGGACTCCACGCGCAGGCGCATGCGCTCGACATCGCCGTGCGCGCACCACAGGGCCTGGTGCGCGATGAAGCCTTGCAGCGCGCCCTGCGCCCAGAGGAAGAACTGCGAACGGGTCTGCACCTCGAGCGCGCGCTCGATGGTCATGAGCAGGTGTTCGAGGTCGCTCGCGTTGAGCCGGACGAAAGACCGGGTCGGGCTCATGTCGCGCCCTCCCCGGCCTGGGGCGTGGCCGGCGCGCTCGCGCCACCGGCCTCGAACACCCATTGGCGGTACGAGGCCTTGCCGGCGAACGCCGCGTCGCGCGAATCGAAAGCCGTGCGCAGGGGCTCGGCCGTCGAACGGCTGTGGATGCCGACGATGCGGTCCCCCGCCTTCACCAGCGCCCAGGCCGTGTCGTTGGTCAGCGGGTCGCGCCAGATCCGCCGCAGGTGCCGCACCGGCATGGGGAAGCGCCGGTCCTGCAGCAGCTCCTCCAGCGTCGCGGGCGCAGTCGGCGAACCGACCGGGCTGCGGTCGCGGTACGACGCCAGCGCGAGGCGGAACTGCTGTCCCACGAACAGCAGCTCGGCCTCCTTGTCGCGCCGTGCGGCGGTGTGCCACACCTCGCCCGCGCCGGCCAGCGTGAGGCCCATGGCCGCCAGCGCGAACAGCACCATGAGATAACCGAAGCCCCGTTGGCGGCCCCTGCGCGCGCTCGCGCGCTCACCATTGTTCATACGTTTTTCCCTCCTCGATGGCACCACTGCGGATGTCCCACACCCCGCCCGTCTGTCCCGCTGTCTCGTCGCCGGGCCGCCCGGGGGGCGGCACCAGCGTCCAGCTGTCGTTGTTCTGGGTGATGGGATCGGTGGGCAGGCCGCGCAGGTACCGCTTGTCCACCAGCTCGGCGAGCGTGGCGGGGTAGCGGTCGTTGTCGGCGTGAAATTTGTCGATGGCGTCGCGCGTGACGGCGAGCGTCTCGCGCAGCGCGGTCTCGCGCGCGCGGTCCAGGTGCGCGAAGTAGCGCGGCGTCACGAGGGTCAGCAGCGTGGCGATGATGGCCATGACCACCATGAGTTCGATGAGGGTGAATCCACGCGCGCGCATCACCATTCCTTGTAGGGCTGGCCGTTGAGGCCGATGCGCCCCGAGCGCGAGTAGACGTCGTACACGTCGTTGCCCGCCGCGGGCGCGTCGGGCGGGCTGTTGTAGGCGCGCAGGCCCCAGGTCTCGGCGGCGCTGGCCTCGCGGTCGGTGGCAAAAGGATCGCGCGGCAGGCGGCGCAGGAACAGGATGCGCGCCGGCGTGGGGCTCTTCGCGTCGGGCACGCCCTTCACCAGGTCCTCGAGCGAGGCCGGGTAGCCGCTGCCGCCCACGCGCGCCTCCACGCGGCCCTCTTCCACCGCGCGCTTGTGGGCGTCGAGCGCGCCCCGAATCTGCCGCAGCGCGCTGCGCAACTCGTGCTCCCTGGCCCGTTGCACATTCAGCTCCACCAGGGGCACCGCGACCGACGCCAGGATGGCGACGATGGCCACGGTGACCACCAGTTCGATGAGCGTGAAGCCCCGGGCCCGGCGCGTCATGGGGACTGACCGGTGGGACGCTCGGGCGCCAGCGGCGCGACGGGCGTGAGCGTGACGGACGACGGCGCGCCAGGCGCCGCTGGTGGCGCGGCGGGCGCGTCCTGCGCGGGCGCGGGGGCCGCGCTGGCGGGCTCGCGCGGTTCGACAGGGGCCTCGTCGGCCGCCGCAGGCGCTTGCACGGCGGGCGGTGCGGCGGCGCGCGGCGCAGCGCCGCCGCCACCGCCGCTGAGCGACAAGGTGCGCGGCGCGGTGCTCTTCAATTGCAGCGGCGGCGCGCCCACGCTGGCTTCGGAGCCGGCGGGTTCGTTGAAGGCGTTGCTGTCGGGCCGCGCCACGTTGCGCACGATGCGCGGCGTGATCAGCAGCACGATCTCGGTCTTGCTGTTGTTGTCGCGGGTGCTGGAGAACAGCCGCCCGATGGCCGGGATGTCACCCAGGCCGGGCAGGCGGTTGGCGCTGCTGCGCTCCTCGTCGTTGATCAGGCCGGCGAGCACCTGCGTCTCGCCGTCGCGCAGGCGCAGCACCGTGCCCGCGCTGCGCGTGCCGATCTGGTAGGCCAGCGAGTTCGACGGGCCGGTCACCTCGCGGATCACCGAGCTCACCTCCAGCTGCACCTTGATGCCGACCTCGTCGTCGAGGTAGACGTTGGGCTCCACGTCGAGCTTGAGGCCCACGTCGAGGTAGGACACCGAGGACGACACGCCCACGTTGGCGGTGGAGGTGGTGGTGAACACCGGCAGCTTGTCGCCGATGTGGATCTTGGCCTTCTCGCGGTTCTTCACGCGGATGCGCGGGTT
The DNA here is from genome assembly GCF_059424305.1 of Hydrogenophaga sp. GW456-12-10-14-TSB4. Classification (NCBI taxonomy): domain Bacteria; kingdom Pseudomonadati; phylum Pseudomonadota; class Betaproteobacteria; order Burkholderiales; family Comamonadaceae; genus Hydrogenophaga; species Hydrogenophaga sp. GW456-12-10-14-TSB4. Next base: position 19,941 of record NZ_JBWKZH010000072.1, read on the forward strand.
GGCCAGGGTGTTGCCGTCGCCGGCCTCGCTGCGCAGGTTGAGGGTGATGGCGGGGTTGGCCACGAAGGAGGTCAGGCCGCTGCGGTTGCGCAGGTCCACATAACCTTCGGCGAGCTGGCCGCCCAGCGTGGTGTTGCTCTGCGTCACGCCGTTGTTGACGATGGTGGTGGCGATGTTGGGCTGCAGCCGGCCGTAGCCGATCTGGTCGGGGAAACGCAGGCCCAGCTCCTGCAGGCGGCTGCGGGTGACCTCCAGCACCTCCACGTCCAGCATCACCTCGGGCTCGGCCATGTCCAGCGAGGACAGCAGGCGCTCGGCCAGGCGCACCGCCTCGGCGGTGTCCTTGATGATCATCAGGTTGAGCTTCTCGTCGATGAAGATGTCGCGCGTCTTCACGATGGTGCGCACCATGGCCTGCGCCTGCTTCACGTCCGCATTGGCGAGGAAGAAGCTGCGCGTGACCAGCTCCTTGTAGTCCCGCGCCTTGGCCGGCGTGTTCGGGTAGATCATCAGCGTGTTGTCGTTGAGCAGCTTGCGCTCGAGCTGGTTGGTGGTGAGCACCAGGCCGATCACCTCCTCCACGCTGGCGTTGCGCACGAAGATGGTGACGCGCGCGTCGGAGCGCACGTCCTTGTCGAACACGAAGTTCACGCCCGAGGTGCGCGCGATCACGTCGAACACCTGCTTGATCTGCACCTCGCGGAAATCGAGCGTGATGGGTTTGCCCAGCGCGGCGGCCAGGGCCTGCGGCGGTTCGTCGGGGCGCGGCGCCTCGGCGCGCACACGCTCGAGCGCGCGGCGGGCCTCGACATGGGTGGGCGCGAGCGACAGCACCTCGCGCAGCACTTTTTCGGCGCCGGCGTTGTCGCGCTTGGCCAGCAGGGCCCGCGCCTCGACCATGCGGGCGGCGACGCGGCGCTCGTTCTCCAGCGCGATCAGGCCGTCGCGCAGGCGCGGGTTGTTGGGGTCGAGCTTCTGCGCGCGCTGGTACAGCGCCTGCGCCTCATCGAGCCGGCCGGCCAGGCGCTCGCTCTCGGCCTGCGCGCCCAGTTGCGCCGACACCCGGTCGCGCTGGCGGAAGTAGATAGTGCGCAGCTCGTTGTGGTTGCCCGATTCGCGCAGGCCCTCTTCCAGGCGGGTCACGCTTTCGTCGAGCCGGCCGGCGGCCATCAGGGCTTCGCTCTCGCGGATGGCGGGGTGCGTGGCGCAACCGGCGATCACGGCCAGCACCAGGACGGCCGCGAAGCGGCTGGAGAGGGGCAAGAGGTTCAATTCGGGCTTCCAAACAGCAGGCGCTGCGTTTCATTGAGCGGCAGGTAGGTCAGGCGCATGCCCTGCGGGGTGATCTCGTCGACGCGGTAGTTGGGCCACTGGTCGCCCTGGCGCACCAGGCGCGGCCGCGCATCGGCCGCGCCCTCGGCCAGGAACACCACGACGGCGCCGCCTTCCTCCATGCGGCCGACGTAGCGGTAGGGCAACGGCGGCGCGCTGGGCGGCGGTGCCTGCACCGCCACGGGCGGCGGGGGTGCGGGTGGGCGCCAGTTGCGGACCGCGAACAGGTTGCCGGCGGCGGCTTCCATGCGGGGCTCGCCGTCGGGCGGCATCCGGGCAGCAACGGGATCGGCCCTGGGCGTGTCCATCGGCGCGCGCGCCGTGCGCTGCGGCGCCGTGGGCTCGGCCAGCAGCCCGTCCTCGGGCGCCTCGATGCCGGCCGCGTACCAGGTCGCGGCCAGGGTGAAGGCCAGGCCGAGCAGCAGGCCTGTCGATCGCGAGAGCGCCATCACGGCGTCCTCAGGTAGAAAGACCAGCGCACCCGCGCCTCGACGCGGTTCTCGCCCGCAGAACCGCGCGAGAGGCTGAGGTCGTCGAGCGCGATCGAGGGCAGGCGGTTGAGCACCTCGCCCAGCCACGCGCGCAAAGCCGGGTAGTCGCCATCGGCCGGCAGGGTGATCTGGTAGCGCTGCAGGCGCGTGCCGCCCTCGCGCACCAGGCGGTACTCGCCGTTGGCCAGCGTCACGCCGTGTTCGGCCGCACTGCGGTGGATGAACTGCACCGCTTCCAGCGCGGCGGCGGCATCGGGCAGCTGCCGCTGCAGGCCTTCGATCCGGCTGGCCTGCTCGGTGGCCGCGTCGGGCTGGCGCGCCACGCGCTCGCGCTCGCTGGCCAGCGACGCGCGCAGCGCTTCGGCCTGCGAGCGCGCGCCGTCGGCGCCCCAGTGCGCCAGCGCCACGGCCAGCAGCACCAGCAGCACACCCAGCGGCGCGGGCCAGCCGTGCCGCTGCAGAGCAAAGCGCAGGTGCGCACCCAGGTTCGGCGTCACGAAGGCGCTCCCCAGGCCATGTCCACCGAGAAGCGGATCACGGCCACCCCATCGGCGTTGCGCCACTCGTGCGAGCCCAGCACCGCCGATTTCGTCAGCGCGGACTGGCGCAGGCGCTCGACGTAGTCCACCGCCTCGGCCATGGTGGCGGCTTCGGCGGTGATGCGCAGGGTGCGCGCCGCGCCCTGCGCTTCCACGCCGAGCAGGGCCACGCGGGTGTCGGCCACGGTTTCGAGTTCGCGCAGCAGGCGACCCCAGGGCTGCGAGAGCGCGGCATCGGCGCGCGCGCTGGCGCGCACCAGTTCCGGCGCCACGGCCGGCGCCGCGTTGCCACGCGCGCGCTGCTTGCTGCCGCGCGCCTGGCGCTCGGCGTGGTCCAGCGTGGACTGCAGTTCGTCGCGCGCCTGGGCGTAGTCCAGCGCGGCCACGGCCATGCTGGCCACCCCCACCAGCGTGAGCGCCCAACCCAGCAGCGAAGCGGGCGGGCGGCGGTTGAGAAAGTCGATGCGAAGCCTTTGCATGGTTCAGATTCCCCAGGCCATGCGTGCCAGGCCTTGCGCGGGCTCGTGCCGGCCTTCGGGCGCGAGCCAGACCAGGCCCGGCGCATCGCGCCGACCGGGCACGGCGCCGCAGCCCGCGAGGAACACCGGCGTGTCCTGCGGCAGCGCCAGCCCGCTGGCCAGCGCGATCTGCGCCTGCATGGCGGGCAGCACACCGCGCCAGCCGCCATCGGCCGCGTCGGGATGCCGCATCGAGCGCAAGCCGCGCCAGGCGCCCTTGTGCAACAGGCCCAGCGTGAAGCTGCCCGGCTCGGCGGCGCCGAACCAGGCGGTCTGGCGGCCCAGCCGCGCGCACCAGCGGTCGAACGCGGCCGAAAAGTACGGGGCGATGCGCGCCACCCGCGCGTCGCCGATGGACTGCAGCTCCTGCAGCGCGGCCACCAGGGTCTCGTCGATGGCACAGGCCGGCACCGCGCGGCCCGGCATGGGCTCGGCGTGCATCAGGCGCCAGCCGTCGGCCGCCGCGCCGAAGGTGGCGCGAAACCGCAGGCGCACATAGGCCTCCAGTTCCTGCGGCTGCGTCAGTTGCGGCTGCCACTCCAGCAACTGCCAGCGCACGAAGCGGCTGCTCAGGTGGATGTGCAGGCGCGCGCGCGGCAGGCTTTCCTCGCGCAGCCAGCCGGCCAGCCGCACCATGGCGGGCCGCCAGAGCGGCTCGTCCGCGCCGGCGCCTTCCGGCGGCAGGGGCTGGGTGTGCGCGCCGGCGGTGCCGTCGCGGCGCGGGCCATCGATCACCAGGCGGTCTTCGAGCAGGGCGACCTGCAGCAAGGGACGTTCAGCGAACCACACGGTTGAGCTCCTGCAAGGTGCTTTCACCCCGGCGCACCAGGTCCAGACCGACATCGCGCAGCACGCGCGTGCCTTTCTGGTGCGCCACTTCCTTGATGCGCCGCACCGGCTCGCGCGTGACGATCATCTCGCGCAGCTCGTCGTCGAGCAGCAGCACCTCGGCCACCGCCTTGCGGCCCTTGAAGCCGGTGCCCCGGCAGCTGGCGCAGCCGCGCCCGGCGCGGAAATGGAAACCGCTCACGTCGCGCAGGCCGCTGTCGGCCAGCAGCTCGGGCGTGGGCACGTCGTCCACCGCGCAGTCCGGGCAGTTCACGCGCACCAGGCGCTGGGCCACGATGCCGTTGAGCGCGGCCACCAGGCTGTAGGGGTCCACGCCCATGTGGGTGAAGCGGCCCAGCACGTCGAACACGTTGTTGGCGTGCACCGTGGTCAGCACCAGGTGGCCGGTGAGCGCGGCCTGCACCGCGATCTGCGCGGTCTCGCCGTCGCGGATCTCGCCCACCATGATCTTGTCGGGGTCGTGACGCAGGATGGATCGCAGGCCGCGCGCGAAGGTGAGGCCCTTCTTCTCGTTGACCGGAATCTGCAACACGCCGGCCAGCTGGTACTCCACCGGGTCCTCGATGGTCACGATTTTGTCGTGCCCGTGGTTGATCTCGTTGATGGCCGCGTACAGCGTGGTCGTCTTGCCGCTGCCGGTGGGTCCGGTGGCCAGCAGCATGCCGTAGGGCTCCTGGCAGAGCGCGCGCAGCGAGCGCATGGTCTCGGCGTCGAAGCCCAGGGCCTCCAGCCGCAGACCGGTGACCTGGTCGGACAGGCGCTCCTTGTCGAGCACGCGCAGCACCGCGTCCTCGCCGTGGATGCTGGGCATGATGGAGACGCGGATGTCGATCGCGCGGCCCAGCGCGGCGACCTTGAAGCGGCCGTCCTGCGGCACGCGGCGCTCGGCGATGTCGAGCTCGGCCATCACCTTGATGCGCGAGATCACCTGCTCGGCGTTCTCGCTGCCGTGGATGCCACCCACACCGGCGAGCACACCGTCGATGCGGTACTTGATGGTGATGCCGCCGCCGGCCGTCTCCAGGTGGATGTCGCTGGCGCCGGCCTTGAGCGCGTCGTACAGCGTGGAGTTGACCAGGCGCACCACCGGGCTGCTGTCCTCGCTGATGCTGCGCAGTGAAATGTCCTCCAGCCCCTCACCGGCCGCCGCGGCCTGCTGCATCGGCGCCAGGCTGTCCATGGCGCGCAGGCCGTCCTCGTGGCGCGCGAGGTAGGCCTCGATGTCGGCGCGGTGCGCCAGCCGAACCTGCAGGGGCTGGCGCACGCGCTCCTCGGCCCAGGCCAGCAGGTCGGTGTCGAAGGGATTGGCGATCACCAGGCACAGGTCCGGCGCTTCCTCGCCGTGCATCAGCAGGCATTCGCGCTGCACGGCTTCGCCGTACGGCAGGCGCTCGAACGCGGGCCGCAGCGCGTGCAGTTCGTCCATGCCCAACACAGCGACCTGCGCGCTCAGGCCCAGGCGGGCCAGCGGGTCGCCCAGCGCGAGGTCCTGCGCCTCCAGCCAGTCGGCCAGGCCAGCGCCCGGCGTGCGCGCGGCCTGGCGCGCGCCTTGCAACTCGGCCGCGGCATAGGGCTTGGGCAGCAGGCGCGCCAGCTCGTGCGGCGCGTTCATTGCACGCTCTCCGCCAGCTGGAAGATGGGCAGGTACATCAGCACCACGATGGCGCCGATCACCAGACCCATGATGAGCATGAGCGCGGGGCCCAGCAGGCGCGTGGCCCACTCCGCCCAGCGCGCGAGTTCCTCGTCGTGGAAGGCGGCGGCGCGCTCCATCATCTCGCCCATGTTGCCGGTGCGCTCGCCCACGCGCAGCATGCGCAGTGAGACCGCCGTGCTCAGGCCCTGGGCCTCGAAGGCCTGCGACATCGGCTGGCCCTCGCGGATGCGGCCGGTGGCGGCCAGCAGGCGCGGCTGCAGCGCGGGCGAGAGCAGGCCGCCCACCATCTCCAGCGCGGGCACGATGGCGATGCCGCCGCGCAGCAGCATGCCCAGCGTGCGGTACAGGCGGGCGAGCTGGAACACGCGCATGCGCTCGCCCACGGCGGGGATGCGCCAGAGCTGCCCCGCGATGCGCTGCGCGAGCCAGCGGCCGCCGCCCGACACCAGGGCCGCGCCCAGCGCCACCATCAGGCCCAGCAGCACCGGCCAGTGTTGTTCGACCGCCTGGCCCCACTGCAGCATCAGCCGCGACATGAAGGGCAGCTGGTCGCCCATGTCTTCATAGATGTGCGAAAAGCGCGGCACCACATAGCCCATCAGGAACAGGATCACCAGGCTGCTCACGCCGATCAGCATGGCGGGGTAGATGGCCGCGCTCACCAGCTTGCCGCGCAGCGTCTCCAGTTGCGTGGCGTAGGCGATGTAGCGGCCCAGGGCCTCGCCCAGGTTGCTGGTGCGCTCGCTGGCGCGCACGGTGGCCACGTACAGCGGCGGGAAATTCTGCGGCAGGGCCTGCAGCGCGCCCGAGAAGGTCTGGCCCTCGCGCAGGCTGAGCAGGATCTGCTGCAGCACGGCGCGCACCGGCGCGCGCGACTCCTTCTCGGCCAGCGTCTCCACCGCCTCGACGATGCTCACGCCCGAACTCAGCAGCGACAGCAGTTCCTGGCTGAACAGCAGCAGCGGAAAGGCCGCCGAGGCGCCGCGCGCGGCACCGGGCGTCCAGCCGCGCTCGCGCGAGACCGACACCACCGAATGGCCCAGCGCGTGCACCTGGCGGCGCGCGTCGTCCGCCGTGGCCGCGTCGATGGCGCTCACGGCCATCGACAGGTCGGGCTGGAGCGACTTCACCAGGTAGCGCATGGCCGGTTCACCAGCTCACGATGTCTTCGGCTTCGCCGCTGCCACCGGGCTGGCGGTCGTTGCCCAGCGAGAGCAGGTCGTACTCGCCGTGCTCGCCCGGCGCGCGGTAGACATAGGGTGTGCCCCAGGGGTCGGGCGGCACGCCTTTCTTCAGATAGGGGCCGCTCCAGCGCGTGTCCGCGCCCGGGCGCTCGTTGAGCGCGGCCAGGCCTTCTTCGCTGGTCGGGTAGCGGCCCACGTCGAGCCGGAACTGGTCGAGTGCCTTGCCCAGCGCATCGATCTGCGCGCGCGCCGTCTTCACCTCGGACTTGCCGATCTGCGCGAAGAAGCGCGGTCCCACGAAGCCCGCAAGCAGGCCGATGATGACCATCACCACCAGCAGCTCCAGCAAGGTGAAGCCGCGCGAGCGCCGCGGGCCGGGAACAACGAGGGACAACATGACAACACGCTCCGCGACGGTGGGGGCCTTGTGCAGGCCCGGGTTGAAACCAAGCTTAGGAACGTTCTGTGAAGCGCGGGTTACACCGCGACATTCGGCACGGCTGCTTCGGGTGCCCGCCACGCTTTTGATCCGAACGGACTATGCGAAGACCCGGATCCTGTTGCAAAGCCGACATGTGAGCAGCCGGTTCAAGGCGTCACCGACAGGCTGTAGCCGCTGCCGCGCACCGTGCGGATGAGCGAGTCCAGGCCGGCCGGCAGCAACGCGTTGCGCAGGCGGCTGATGTGCACGTCCACCGTGCGGTCATCGCCCTCGAAATCGGAACCCCACACGTGATCGAGCAGCTGCGAACGGCTGTAGACCCGGTCGGTGTGGGTGACGAGAAAGTGCAGCAGCCGGAACTCGGTGCTGCCCAGCGACAGCGGGATGCCGGCGGCCACCACGGTCTTGGCCGAGGGGTCGAGCACCAGGCCGGCGAGGCGCACCACATCGGCCGTGACCTGCGGCACCCGGCGGCGCAGGATGACCGCGATGCGCGCGATCAGTTCGCGCGCGGAGAAGGGCTTGGTGATGTAGTCGTCCGCGCCCACTTCCAGCCCCGCGATCTTGTCGCGCTCCTCGATGCGGGCCGACAGCAGAATGATGGGGATGTCGCGCGTGCGCGCCTCGGAACGCAGCAGCCGCGTGAGCTCCATGCCCGACATGCCGGGCAGCATCCAGTCCAGCAGCACCAGGTCGGGCAGCCAGCGCAACAGCATCTCGCGCGCCTGCTCGGCGTCCGACGCGCAGCGCACCACGTGCCCGGCCCGCGTGAGGTTGACGGAGATGAGCTCCTGAATGGGCGGCTCATCCTCGACGATCAGAATTTGAGCAGCCATGGTCGATCCATCGTAGAAAAGCACGGATCGTAGAAGCGCGTGGTGACGCTTTTATTGCAGTTCCATGGCGCTCGAAACGCGGTTTCGCGGCGTCATCGAAACGCGCTGGACCGGTCACAGATCTGACGTACTTGATCCATAGACTCGCGATTTCTTCAGGCCACCCACTTCGCGTTTCATGAGCATCCACGCCAACTTCAAGCGAATTTTCGCGACCACCGTTCTCGCGACGGCGCCCTGGATGGCCGCCCACGCCCAGGAGATCACGGGCGCGGGCGCCACCTTCCCGGCACCCGCGTACTCGCAATGGGCCGAGGCCTACAAGACGGCGCAGGGTTCGCGCGTCAACTACCAGCCGATCGGCTCCAGCGGCGGCATCCGGCAGATCGATGCGCGCACGGTGGACTTCGGCGCCACCGACGCACCGCTGAAAGACGACGAGCTCGCGCGCAAGGGCCAGATCCAGTTTCCCACCCTGATCGGCGGCGTGGTGCCGGTGGTCAACCTGCGCGGCATCGCACCGGGCCAGCTTCGGCTCACCGGCGCGCTGCTCAGCGACATCTACATGGGCAAGGTCACGCGCTGGAGCGATCCCGCGATCCAGGCGCTCAACCCGCAGCTGCCGCTGCCGGACACCGCCATCTCGCCGATCTTCCGCTCCGACGGTTCGGGCACCACCTTCATCTTCACCAACTACCTGAGCAAGGTCAGCACCGACTGGAAGTCGCGCGTCGGCGAAGGCACCTCGGTGAGCTGGCCCGTGGGCAACGGCGGGCGCGGCAACATCGGCGTGGCCGCGCTGGTCTCGCGCATGCCGAACTCGATCGGCTACGTGGAATACGCCTACGTGAAGCAGGCCCGCATGACGCACGCGCTGGTGCAGAACGCCGCCGGCGCCTACGTGACCCCCGGCACCGAGGCCTTCCAGGCCGCGAGCAGCGGTGTGGACTGGAAGGCCTCGCACTCGCACATGCTCACGCAGCAGCCCTCGCCCGAGGCCTGGCCCATCACCGGCGCCACCTTCGTGCTGATGTACACGCGGCCCGACAACGCGGCCAACGCGGCGCAGGCCCTGCGCTTCTTCCACTGGGGGCTCACCCAGGGCGCTTCGATGGTCACCTCGCTGGGCTATGCCTCGCTGCCCAAACCGGTGGTGGACTCGATCGAAGCCCGCTGGGCCGAGGTGCGCGACACCGCAGGCCAACCCCTTGCCTACAAATAAGCCCCCCCACCCCGGCGC
>NZ_JBWKZH010000073.1:0-28547 GCF_059424305.1 Hydrogenophaga sp. GW456-12-10-14-TSB4
GTGTTGGGGCGTTGTTTGGGGCGGGCTGACGGCATGGTGTTCCTCGCCGCACATCATATCGAGGGCGAAAAAAAGCCCGGACTGGCAGAACCAGACCGGGCTTGAATCCACCCGTGGAGGGTAGAGGAGACAACCGTAAATACAATGACGCCAGTATAACGCTCTCATGCTGCATTGCAGCATCCCCAATCGGATTTCTACGATTTTTAGAGCGCTCACCTCAATACCGTTGTTTATTTCACGACACAGGACACCCCATGGAATGCACCGTTACCTGGACCGGCGCCGCCGGCACCCGCTCGAACATGGGCTTCGTCGCCGAGACCGGCAGCGGCCATGTGATTGCCATGGACGGAGCGCCCGACGTCGCCAAGCCGGAAAACGGGGGCGCCAACCTGGCCGCCCGCCCCATGGAGACGGTGCTGGCAGGGACGGGTGGCTGCACCGCCTACGACGTGGTGCTCATCCTCAAGCGGGGCCGTCACGATGTGCGCGGCTGCAGCGTGAAGCTGGTGACCGAGCGTGCGCCGGTTGATCCCAAGGTGTTCACCAAGATCCACATGCATTTCACCGTGAGCGGGAAGGGCATCCCGGCGGCGGCCGTGGAGCGCGCCATTGCGATGAGCCACGAGAAATACTGCTCGGCCAGCATCATGCTGGGCAAGACCGCCGAAATCACGACCAGCTTCGACCTGCTGGAGGCCTGACCTTCGGCCAGGGTGCGCCGCTCAGATGCGGTGCGCCACCGTGGTCATGACCTTGGCCGCCATGCGCATCAGCCCTTTGACGGGGAGCGGCAGCTCCACTGCGCCGGCCTGTTGCGCTTCGCGGGCATGCCGGGCCTCGTCGTCCTTCATTTGAGCCACGATCGCCCGGGACGCCTGGTCTTTCGCGGGCAGGCGGTCCATGTGGCTCGCCAGGTGGGCCTCCACTTGGCGCTCGGTTTCCACCACGAATCCCAGGCTCACACCCGGTCCCACACGCCCGGCCAGCAAACCCAGGCCGAAGGCGCCGGCGTACCAGAGCGGGTTGAGCAGCGAAGGCCTGGCGCCGAGTTCGTCGAGGCGGGCCTGGGTCCAGGCGAGGTGATCGGTCTCTTCCCGTCCCGCCGCCTCCAGCTGCAGGGCGAGCGCCTCGTTGGGCTTGGCGTTGCGCCGTCCGGGCCAACGCGCTGCCAGGGCCTGCGAGGTGTAGAGCGCCTGCGCGCACACCTCCCCGACGTGGTTCACCCGCATCAGCGCACCGGAGAGTTGCCGCTCTTCTGGTCCCATCGCCGGGTCCGATGCCTGCTCGGGCAGGGTCGGACATTCGCGTGTGCCTCTCGGTGGCACGAACAGGGTTCTCAAGGCCGAATCGACGGCGTTCAACAAGACATCGGTTGGGTTGGGCATGGTGGGGGCTGATGGATTCGCCATGGCACATGCTGCCATGGATTGCGCATGACCGAGTTTCTCAAGTTGCCGACTGTGATTGTTTCCTGGGCTGAACCGCGAGGCCGCAGATCGTGGCTTCCGCTTCTATCCATATGAGGGTATCTACTAACAGCGTGGCACAGGTGCAACGAAAGGGCCGCGTTGAGGCGACAAAAGCCCTTGTCACCATGGCGCCATCGGAAACTTTCTGATGCAATCGGCTCAGCTTCCTGGATGGAGGTTGGCTCGGTGGCAAAGACTCCCGGCCCTTATTAACCCTTGGAGAACCCTTCAATGAAAAAGACCCTGATCGCTCTGGCCGCCGTGGCAGCCACCGGCGCTGCATTCGCACAATCTTCCGTGACCCTGAGCGGTACCGTTGACGTCGGTCTGCAAGACGTCGGCGGCGGCGCGCCCCTGACGATGGTTTCCAGCCGCCTCGGCACCAGCAACTGGACCGTGTCCGGCACGGAAGACCTCGGCGGCGGCCTGAAGGCCATCTTCAAGGTGTCGACCTCGTTCAACGCTGACGACGGCACGACCGCCGGCAACGTGCTGGGCAACAACGACATGTTCGTGGGCCTGCAAGGTGGCTTCGGCTCCCTGAAGCTGGGTCGTTCGTTCGACACCGCTTTCGCCAACGCACTGACCGCCAACAGCACCAAGGGTGTGACCGGTTTCTCGACCCGCGCTGGTACGCTGGACAACAACGGCGTGTACATCTCCAACCAAGTGCTGTACACGACGCCCAACTGGGGTGGCTTCACCGGTATGGTGCAGTACGCTCCTTCCGAAGCGAACGGCGTGAGCGCCAACAGCGGCCTGGGCCTGGCCTACGCGGCCGGCCCCCTGGCTGTGACCTACGCTTACTCGAAGATCCACAACAACGACGGCGCCGCATCCAATGCACAGCGCAACGGCAACGCCCTGAACCAGCTGGCCGCTTCGTACAACTTCGGCTTCGCCAACCTGCTGTTCACGTACACCGACCGCGGTGGCAACGTGGCTGACGACAGCAACAACTCCTTCGCTCTGGGCTTCACCGCTCCTGTTGGCCCCGGCCAGCTGTGGGGTTCGTATGACCGCAGCGAAGTTGGCGCCGGCACCACCCGCGTGTTCCACGGTGGCTACAAGTACTTCCTGAGCAAGCGCACCACCGCTTACCTGAACCTGGGTAACAAGAAGAACCCGGCCGTCAACTACGGCGAAGGCCTCGGCAAGGCCGTCACCGGCTGGGGCGTGGGCCTGGCTCACAACTTCTGATCTTTTGGCTGACCTTCGCGTCAGCTGAGATTTCGGTCGTTCAAACCGCCTGCTCGCAAGAGCAGGCGGTTTTTTCGTGGGCGCCTGTTGTTGGTTGATGAGGCAAGTCACTTCGTCGCTCGAAACCGACCGTTCGTGTTGTGGTTAGACAACGATCTGAGCGCTACTTCGCGTGTTTTTCAGGGCTTACCCTTACGACGGCCTGTTTTCCGCCCTACCATTCATTGGTCAGTTTTCTAACTTGTGGTGTGTCACCGCAATACTTTAAGGAAGTAACCATGAAAAAATCTTTGATCGCCTTGGCGGTTCTCGGCTCTGTGGCCGGTGTGGCCCAAGCCCAATCCAGCGTGACCATGTACGGTCTCGTGGACGTGTGGGCCGGCCGTACCAAGGCGGAAGTGCCTGGCGTGGGTTCTGTGTCCGTCAACGGTCTGAATTCGGGTGGTCTGGCCACCAGCCGTTGGGGCGTGCAGGGTTCGGAAGACCTGGGCGGCGGTTTGAAGGCCATCTTCAAGCTGGAGCAAGGTTTTGACGCTTCCAACGGCACCGCCACGGCTAACACCGCTTTCAACCGCCAGTCGTGGGTTGGCCTGGAAGGCGGCTTCGGTACCGTCCAGTTCGGTAACGTGTGGTCGGCTTTTGACGATGTGTTCTACATCGGCAACTCCATCTTCGACGCCGTCGCTTTCTCGCCTGCTTACGCTGTCATGAGCGTCGCTGCGTACAACGACAAGCCGCGCAATGCCCTGCGTTACACCTCGCCCAACTTCGGCGGCTTCAGCGCTGCTGTGTCGCACGGCCTGGACGAAAACGCTCTTGTCAAGCGCGACCAGACCGACTTCAACCTGCAGTACGCTGCTGGTCCTCTGACCGCTGCTTTCGCCTACCAGCTGCAAAACGACGCTGCTGGCGTTGGCCAAGATGCCAAGTTCACCTACTTCACCGCCGCCTACGACCTGGGCGTTGCTGTGCTGAAGGGTGGCGTTGGCCAGACCCGCAACGTGTACGCCACGAAGACCAACGACTGGCAAATCGGCGCCGACTTCCCCCTGTCGTCGGCTCTGAGCCTGTCGACCGGCTACGCCTCGTCCAAGGACAAGGATGGCACGGACACGAAGCGCACCGGCTACTCGGTGGGCGCCCTGTACGCGCTGTCCAAGCGCACCTCGACCTACGCCGCCTTCACCAAGGCCAAGGAAGAAGTCGGTGGCACGACCGCTGCTAAGGTCTCCGCGTTCGGCGTTGGCCTCCAGCACAAGTTCTGATCTCCGTTCTTCGGAACACCGATCAGTCAAAAGCCACCCGGCATGCCGGGTGGCTTTTTTTATGGACGTGACCCGTCTCAGGATCCCTTGGCAGCCGCTGCCGGCTTCTTGTCGGCCGGTGTGGTCGCAGAGGGCTTGTAGCTGTCCCCGTTGACCGTCAGTCCTTGCGACGACAGCTTGGCGGCGCGCTTGTCACCAATGCCCGGTACCCTCTGGATCAGGTCACTCCAGTTTTTGAAGGGTGAGGCTTTGCGTGCCTCCACGATCTTGGCCGACGTGTTGGGTCCGATACCCTTGATGCTGTCGAGATCGGCCACGGTGCCGGTGTTGATGTCCACCGCCGCAAAACTGGCGGCCGCAAGCAGCGACAGGAGACCGGTCAGCATTTTCTTGAACATGGATTCCTCCAAATGAGACGTTTTGACATGCCATGGATGTGGTTTGGCAAGATGCCCTCCCATGACCCGAAGCCACCATGGCTTCGGGTCATAAATTTAATTCCAAAGTTTGATTTTTAAAAGAAAAATCATTAAAAAATAATCAATATTATTGATTTATGCCTGTTCGCAACATGAAATTGCCCTTGGCATCACTGGCCAGTGCGGGATGGTTTGTCCTGGTGCTGAGTGGGTGCGCAGGACCGTCGGTGATGTCCGACGATCTGGAGCAGGAGCGGCCGCCTTCGAGACCTCAGAGGGTGCAAAGTGGCGCCAGCCCCGCGGTGCTGAAGGCCGCCAGTCGTCTGTTCGCCACGCCCAGGCCTGCGGTGCCATGGGAGCCGTTCTCCTTTCCCGGCAAGCGGTACGCTGCGTTCGAGTCGGTCCAGGTGGCAGGACGGTCGGCGTTGCAGGTGCATGCGAAGAGTTCGGTCAGCATCCTGCGGCAGCGGTTCGAGCCTTCGCTGCCGTCAGTAGGGCGCTTGTCCTTCTCCTGGCGGGTCGACGGCCTGCCCGAGGACGCCGATCTGTCCCAGTCCAGCCAGGCCGACTCTGCGGTGCGGGTGGTCCTTGCCTTCGATGGCGATCGTTCCCGCTGGACGGCCAGGAACCACCGCCTCTCCGAGATGAGTCGCCTGTTGACGGGCGAGGAGCTGCCCTATGCCTCACTGGTCTATGTGTGGAGCGCGAAACACGCGCCGGGCACCGTTGTGGTGAACCCACGCACGGACCGCATCCGCAAGTTGGTGCTGGACAGCGACGTGGCCACGGTGGGGCAATGGCGGGATCACGTGCGCGACGTGCGCGCGGACTTCCGCCTTGCGTTCGGTGAGGAACCGGGGCCGCTGCGTCTGGTGGCCCTGATGACGGACACCGACAACACGGAGAGCGAACTCACGGCCTGGTATGGCGCCTTGAAACTGGAACTGGCCGTGGATTGAGGCGATGCGGGCGGCTTTGCCGTTCGGGTAACTCCGGTGCATTGGCGGGAACGTTTGTTGCATAGTGGCGGGATGTCCACTTTATTTAGGTGTCAACAAATGAAGCTCCCATTTGCAGTCCTGTTCGCCGCGATGGCCCTTGGTGCTGGCGGTGCTCACGCCAAAACCTTCAAATGGACGAGCGCCAGTGACATCCCCACGTGGGACATCCATTCCCAGAACAACGCCTTGGCCAACGGGATCCATGCCTCGGTGTACGAGTCGCTGGTTTACTACAACAGCAAGACCTTCAAGCCCGAGCCTGTGTTGGCGACGGCCTGGAAGCAGGTGACGCCGACACAACTGCGCATGAACCTGCGCACGGGGGTCAAGTTCCATGATGGCTCGGCGTTCTCGGCCGACGACGCGGTGTTCTCGATCGAACGGGCGATGACCAAGACCTCGAATTTCGGGATCTATGCCCAGGGCATTGACCGGGTGGTGAAGGTGGATGCCAACACGATCGACATCTTCACCAAGGACCCCAACCCGGTGTTGCTGAACCAGCTCACCGAGTTGCGCATGATGAGCAAGGCCTGGGCGGAGAAGAACAACTCGACCATGCCGAAGGACATCAAGACGCAGGACGAGAACTTCGCCCACCGCAACGCCAATGGCACGGGCCCCTTTGTGCTGAAGGAGTGGCAGCCGGACCAGAAGCTGGTGGTCACCCGAAACCCGAACTGGTGGGGCAAGTCGGAGGGCAACGTGACCGAAGTGATCTACACGCCGGTCAAGGCCGTGGCCACCCGCATGGCGGCGCTGCTTTCGGGTGAGGTGGATCTGGTGCTCGACCCCAGCCCGCAGGATCTGGCGCGCGTGCGCGGCGAGCAGAACCTCAAGGTGATCGATGGCGTGGAAAACAGGACCATCTTCTTCGGCATGGACCAGTTCCGTGACGAACTGCCGGGCAGCAACATCAAGGGAAAGAATCCCCTGAAGGATCAGCGGGTTCGCAAGGCGCTCTACCAGGCCATCGACATGAACACCATCGCCCGGGTGAGTCTGCGTGGTCTGGGGCAGCCCACCGGCGCTCTGGTGGCCCCGCAGGTCAATGGCTGGACGGAGGCGGTTCACAAACGGCATCCCTTCGACGTGGCGGCAGCCCAGAAGCTGCTGGCCGATGCGGGCTACAAGGATGGCTTTGAAGTTGACTTTGCCTGCCCCAACAACCGTTACATCAACGACGAGCAGATCTGCCAGGCCGTGACCGCCATGTGGGCGCGCATCGGTGTGAAGGCCAAGTTGCGCACCCTGCCGCTGGTGACCTACTTCCCGATGATCCAGCGCTACGAAGCCAGCATCTACATGCTGGGTTGGGGCGTGCCCACCTTTGACGCGCTCTACAGCCTGCAGTCCCTGGTGCGCTCGGTCGGGGCGGGCGGTGACGGCAACTACAACGTGGGCCGCTACAGCAACCCGCAGATGGACGCGCTGGTGGAGCGCACCAAAAAGGAAACGGATCTCAAGCTGCGCACGGAGCTGCTGACCAAGGCCCTGGCGCTGCAGAACGAGGACGTGGCCCACATTCCCCTGCACAACCAGATCATTCCCTGGGCCATGAAGAAGAACATCGAGGTGGTGCACCGGGCGGACAACCGCCTGGACTGGCGTCTCATCAAGGTAAACTGATTTCCAAGCGTCAGTCGAGGGTCGCGCACCGCAGGGGGCGACCCTCTCTTCATTTTTCACACGATGTTCGCATTCATTCTTCGGCGACTGGCGCAGGCCGTGATCGTCATGGTCAGCGTGGCGTTCATCGCATTCATGCTGTTCCAGTACGTGGGGGACCCGGTGGTGTTTCTGCTGGGGCAGGACGCCACCCCCGATCAGGTGCGCGAACTGCGCTCCGAGCTCGGTCTGGATCGACCCTTCTTTGTGCAGTTCTGGCATTTCCTCGCCAATGCGGTGCAAGGTGAATTCGGCTTGTCGTTGCGGCAGGGCGCCAAGGTGTCGCGCCTGATAGCCGAGCGCTTCCCCGCGACATTGGAACTCTCCATGGTGGCCGCGGTGCTCGCGCTGGTGGTGGGCATTCCCATGGGGGTGTACGCGGCGCTGCGGCGGGGCACCTTCATGAGCCAGGTGTTCATGACGGTTTCGCTGCTGGGCGTGTCCCTGCCCACCTTCCTGATCGGTATCCTGTTGATCCTGCTGTTCGCGGTCACGCTGGGCTGGTTCCCCAGCTTCGGCCGGGGTGACGTGACGCAGCTGGGTTGGTGGAGCACCGGTCTGCTGACGCCCAAGGGCTGGCACCACATCACCCTGCCGGCCATCACGCTGGCGATCTTCCAGCTCACGCTGATCATGCGGCTGGTGCGCGCGGAAATGCTGGAGGTGCTGCGCACCGACTACATCAAGTTCGCGCGCGCCCGTGGGCTGACCAACCGCGCCGTGCATTTCGGCCACGCGCTGAAGAACACGCTGGTGCCGGTGATGACCATCACCGGTCTGCAGCTGGGGGGCCTGATTGCCTTTGCCATCATCACCGAGACGGTGTTCCAGTGGCCGGGCATGGGGCTGTTGTTCATCCAGGCCGTGACCTTTGCCGACATCCCGGTGATGGCCGCCTACCTGTGCCTCATCGCTCTGATCTTCGTGGTTATCAACCTGATCGTCGACCTGCTGTACTTCGCGGTCGATCCCCGCCTTCGTGTGGAGAAAGCGGGAGGCCATTGATGTCCACCCCGTCCCGCATCAAGGCGCATGGCCGCGCGTTCTCGCACATCGCGGCCTTCCATCCGGAGCTCACGGCCTTGCGCCGCGACCTGCACGCCCATCCTGAAATTGGCTTCGAGGAGCACTACACCGCGCAGCGCGTGGTGGAGTCGCTCAAGGTGTGCGGCGTGGACGAGATCCACACCGGCATCGGCAAGACCGGGGTGGTGGCGGTGATCCGTGGTCGCCGCCATGCCAGTGGCCGCATGGTTGGCCTGCGCGCCGACATGGACGCGCTGCCCATGACCGAGCACAACGACTTTGCCTGGAAGTCCGTGCGCCCGGGCATGATGCACGGCTGCGGCCACGACGGCCACACCGCCATGCTGGTGGGCGCGGCGCGCTACCTTGCCGAGACGCGCCAGTTCGACGGCACGGCGGTGCTGATCTTCCAGCCCGGTGAAGAGGGGTTTGCGGGCGCCAAGGCGATGATCGAGGACGGCCTGTTCGATCGTTTCCCGGTGCAATCCGTCTTCGGCATGCACAACTGGCCGCAGATGCGCCCCGGCATGGTGGGCGTGAACCCCGGTCCCATGATGGCGTCGGCGGACCGCATCACCATCGAAATCACCGGCAAGGGTGGGCATGGTGCGCACCCCTACCAGACGGTGGACCCGGTGCTGGTGTCGGCCCACATCATCACCGCGGTGCAGAGCATCATCTCGCGCAATGTGCGCGCCATCGACAGCGCGGTCATCAGCGTGTGTGCGATGCAGGCCGGCGACATGGGCGCGTTCAGCGTGATGCCCGGCAAGGCCACGCTGGTGGGCACGGTGCGCACTTTCAATCCCGAGGTGCAGGCCATGGTCGAGAAGCGCCTGCAGGAGGTTTGCTCGGGCGTGGCGCTGGGCCTGGGCGCCACGGCCCACGTCAACTACGAGCGCATCTACCCGGCCACCATCAACACGCGCGACGAAGCCCGTTTCGCCGCCGATGTGGCGCAGAAGCTGGTCGGCCACGATCACGTGGACCGCAACATGGATCCGAGCATGGGCGCCGAGGATTTTTCGTTCATGCTGCAGGTCAAGCCCGGCGCCTACCTGCGCCTGGGGCAGGGCGCTGAAAACGGCATCGGCAGCTGTTTCCTGCACAACAGCCGCTACGACTTCAACGACGAAGTCCTGCCGCTCGGTGCAGCCCTGCACGCCAGTCTGGTGGAGCACGCCATGCCGCTGGCCGACGAGGCCCATGCCGCCGCCAAAACCCCTTCCACAACCACAAACGCATCAAGGAGCGAAGCATGATTTTCCGGAAAACGCTGATGGCCGCCCTGGCGACGACCGCCATGCTCACCATGGGGGCCGCTTCGGCGCAGACCATCCGCATCGGCAACCAGGGCGATGCCCTGTCGATGGATCCGCACTCACTCAACGAGTCCTTGCAGCTCAGCGTGACGAACAACGTCTACGAGCCCCTGGTGGCGCGCGACCAGAATCTGAAGCTGGTGCCGGGACTGGCGACGAGCTGGAAACAGACCTCGCCCAGCGTCTGGCGTTTCGAGCTGCGCAAGGGCGTGAAATTCCACGACGGTGCCCCCTTCACGGCCGACGACGTGCTGTTCACCTTTGCCCGCGCTTCG
The DNA here is from genome assembly GCF_059424305.1 of Hydrogenophaga sp. GW456-12-10-14-TSB4. Taxonomy (NCBI): domain Bacteria; kingdom Pseudomonadati; phylum Pseudomonadota; class Betaproteobacteria; order Burkholderiales; family Comamonadaceae; genus Hydrogenophaga; species Hydrogenophaga sp. GW456-12-10-14-TSB4. Next base: position 9,652 of record NZ_JBWKZH010000073.1, read on the forward strand.
GGTGAGGGTTCGGACATGAAGAGCTACACCAACGACGTGAAGGAAGTCCGCAAGGTCAACGACTTCACGGTCGACATCGAGACCAAGGGCCCGTTCCCCATCCTGCCCGACGTGTTGTCGCTGCTGTTCATCATGAACAAGAAGTGGGCCGAGGACAACCAGGCCACGCGACCGGTGGACCGCCGCAAGGGTGTCGAGAACGCGGCCTCGTTCCGCGCCAACGGCACCGGCCCGTTCCGCCTGCGCGAGCGCCAGCCCAACGTCAAAACCAGCTTCGTGCGCAACGGCAGCTACTGGGGCAAGATCGAAGGCAACGTGGTCAACGTGGAGTACACGCCGATCGGCAACGATTCCACCCGCGTGGCCGCGCTGCTCTCGGGCCAGGTGGACGTGATCGAACCGGTGCCGCTGCAGGACGTGGCACGCATCAACGCCAGCGGCAAGAGCAAGGTGATGCAGGGCCCCGAACTGCGCACCATCTTCCTGGGCATGGACCAGAAGCGCGACGAGCTGCTGTACTCGAGCGTCAAGGGCAAGAACCCCTTCAAGGACAAGCGCGTGCGCCAGGCCTTCTACCAGGCCATCGACATCAACGGCATTCAGCGCACCGTGATGCGTGGCGCCTCCAAGCCCATGGCGCTGATGGTGGGCCCGGGCATCAACGGCTTCGACGCCGCGATGAACAACCGCCTGCCGTACGACCCCGATGCCGCCAAGAAACTGCTGGCCGATGCCGGTTACCCGAACGGCTTTGAAGTGGCCTTGAACTGCCCCAACGACCGCTATGTGAACGACGGTGCGATCTGCCAGGCGGTGGCCGCCAACCTCGCACGCGTGGGCGTGAAGATCAACCTGCAGGCCGAGACCAAGGGCACCTACTTCCCGAAAATCCTGCGCCGCGACACCAGCTTCTACATGCTGGGCTGGACCCCGGGCACCTACGACGCGCACAACGCCTTGAACGCCCTGATGCGCTGCGTGGACGACAAGGGCAGCGGCCAGTTCAACCTGGGCGCCTACTGCAACCCCAAGGTGGACGAGCTGACGGTGCAGATCCAGTCGGAAACCGACAAGGCCAAGCGCGACGCGCTGATCAAGGAAGCCTTCAAGCTGCACACCGATGACATCGGCCACCTCCCGCTGCACCAGCAGGCCCTGGCCTGGGGCGTGGCGAGCAATGTGGAGCTGGTCCAGCTGGCCGACAACTTCATGCCGTTCCGATTCATGTCGGTGAAGCCGGCGAAGTAAGCCGGTCCCGTCACCGCGAGACCTCGTCTCGCGGTGGCGTGGTCTCCAAAAACAAGGCGCCCCACGTGATCAGCCTCATCAAAAGAGGGCTCGACAGCGATGTCGGCCACAGTTTCCGAACCTCGCCGACCGCCATCGTGGCGGCGGTGATCGCTCTTGTCTGCGTGTTCTGCGCGGTCTTCGCGCCCTGGGTGGCGCCGCACAATCCCTTTGATCTGGCCACGCTGGAGCTCTCGAATGCCCGCCTGCCACCGGCCTGGCACCCCGACGGGTCGAGCAGCTTCCTGCTGGGCACCGACGACCAGGGCCGCGACATCCTCTCGGCCCTGATGTACGGCGCGCGGATCTCGCTGGCCGTGGGCCTGGCCTCGGTGCTGCTCTCGGTGGTGATCGGCGTCACCTTCGGCCTGCTGGCCGGCTTCCTCGGTGGCTGGGTGGACGGTTTCCTCATGCGCCTGTGCGACGTGATGTTGTCCTTCCCGCCCATCCTCATCGCGCTGCTGATCGCGGGCGTGGGCCGTGCCCTGTTTCCCAATGCGCACGAGACGCTGGCCTTTGGCGTGCTGATCATCTCGATCACGCTCACGGGCTGGGTGCAGTACGCGCGCACCGTGCGCGGCTCCACGCTGGTGGAGCGCAACAAGGAATATGTGCAGGCCGCGCGCGTGACCGGCGTGGCGCCGCTGCGCATCATGCGCCGCCACGTGCTGCCCAATGTCATGGGCCCGGTGCTGGTGCTGGCCACCATCCAGGTGGCCACGGCCATCATCACCGAGGCCACGCTGTCCTTTCTGGGGGTCGGCGCTCCGCCGACCTCGCCTTCGCTGGGCACGCTGATCCGCGTGGGCAACGACTACCTGTTCTCCGGCGAATGGTGGATCACCATCTTCCCGGGCGCCATGCTGGTGCTGATCGCCCTCAGCGTGAACCTGCTGGGCGACTGGCTGCGCGACGCACTCAACCCCCGCCTGCGCTGAGACCAAGATGAGCCTTCTCCAAGTCAAGAACCTGGTCGTCGAGTTTCCCGGCCGCCGAGGCACGCTGCGCGCGCTCGACGACGTCTCCTTCGAGATCGCCCCGGGCGAGATCCTGGGCGTGGTGGGGGAGTCCGGTGCGGGCAAGTCGCTCACCGGCGCCTCCATCATCGGCCTGCTGGAGCCGCCGGGGCGTGTCGCCTCGGGCGAGATCCTGCTGCACGGCCGGCGCATCGACAACCTGCCGCACGACCAGATGCGAAAGGTGAGGGGGCGCGAGATCGGCGCGATCTTCCAGGACCCGCTGACCTCGCTCAACCCGCTGTACTCCGTGGGTCGCCAGCTCATCGAGACCATCACCACCCACCTGCCCGTGAGCCATGCCGAGGCGCGCAGGCGCGCGATCGACCTGCTCAAGGACACCGGCATCCCGGCCGCCGAGCAGCGCATCGACCACTTCCCGCACCAGTTCTCCGGTGGCATGCGCCAGCGCGTCGTGATCGCGCTGGCCCTGGCGGCCGAGCCGCAGCTCATCGTGGCCGACGAGCCCACCACCGCGCTCGATGTGTCGATCCAGGCACAGATCATCACCTTGCTCAAAACCATCTGCAAGCAGCGCGGGGCGGCGGTGATGCTGATCACGCACGACATGGGCGTGATCGCCGAGACCTGTGACCGCGTGGCGGTGATGTACGCCGGCCGCGTCGCCGAAATCGGGCCGGTGCACCAGGTCATCAACCACCCCGCGCACCCCTACACCGCCGGCTTGATGGCCTGCATTCCGGACATGAGCCAGGACCGCGAACGCCTGCACCAGATCGACGGTGCCATGCCCCGGCTCAATGCCATTCCGCCGGGTTGTGCGTACAACCCGCGCTGCGAGAAGGTGTTCGACCGTTGTCACATCGAACGGCCCGATCTGTTGTCGGCCGGCCCCACCCGGGCCGCGTGCTGGCTGCATTCGCCCGCAGGAGCCCAGGCATGAGCGCGGACATGATCGAGAAAGCGGTGCTGGCCGCGCAGGCGCGCAACGCCACCAGCGCGCCGGTGCCCGCTGCCACCCCCGAGGCGCCCCTGGTGCGCGCCACCGACCTGGCCAAGACCTTCGATGTGTCCGCGCCCTGGCTCAACCGCGTGATCGAGCGCCAGCCGCGCCAGCTGCTGCGTGCGGTCGACGGCGTGTCCTTTGACATCCCGCGCGGTCAGACGTTGGCACTGGTGGGTGAGTCGGGTTGTGGCAAGAGCACGGTGGCACGCTTGCTGGTGGGCTTGTACGGACCCACGCGGGGCGGCTTCGAGTTCGATGGGCAGGACGCGCATGCCGCGTTCAAGACGCCGGAAGGCCGCAAACTGCGCCGCCGCATCCAGATGATCTTCCAGGACCCGTATGCCAGTCTGAACCCGCGCTGGCGCGTGGAAGACATCATCGCCGAGCCCTTGCGCGAGCATGAGATCGAGACCGACCCGGAGGCCTTGCGTGCGCGGGTGGACGATCTGCTCAAGTCGGTGGGGCTTTCGCCGCTGGACCGTGTGAAGTACCCGCACCAGTTCTCGGGCGGACAGCGCCAGCGCATCTCCATCGCACGGGCCCTGGCCACGCAGCCGGAGTTCCTGGTGTGCGACGAGCCCACGTCGGCGCTGGACGTGAGCGTGCAGGCGCAGGTGCTCAACATCATGAAGGACCTGCAGCGCGAGCGCGGGCTGACCTATCTCTTCATCAGTCATAACCTGGCCGTGGTGCGCCACGTGAGCGACCAGGTGGGGGTGATGTACCTCGGGCGGCTGGTGGAGCTGGCGCCCAAGCACACCCTGTTCGAGCGGCCTCGCCACCCCTATACGCGGATGCTGCTCGATGCGATCCCGAAGATGCACGACACCGGCAAGGCGCGCACACCGGTTTCGGGCGAGGTGCCCAACCCGCTGAACCCACCCAGTGGGTGTGCCTTCAACCCGCGGTGTCCGCATGCCAACGACCGCTGCCGCAGTGAGCGCCCCAATCTCCTGGATCTTGGCGGCATTCGCATTGCCTGCCATGCGGTGGAAGAGGGGCGGATCTAGTTTCACGCCATCGGGTGGGCGTTGGCGCGGACGGTCACGTGTACCTTTTGCTCCGGAGGTTGTTCTTCATTTCCTTGAGCAGGGGCTGCAGCTTGGTGCCACCGATGCGCAGCGCCAGACAGGTGGCGACGATGTCGATCACCATGAGGTGCATCAGGCGCGAGGTCATTGGGCTGTAGCGGTCGTAGCCTTCCGGGTGATCGGCCGAGAGGTGGATGTGGCCGCTCTGCGCCAGCGGTGAGCCGCTGGTGGTGATGACGATCACCGTGGCGCCGTGCTTGCGCGCGATGTCGGCCGCGTCCATCAGGTCGCGCGTGCGGCCGGAGTTGGAGATGATCACCACGCAGTCGCCCGGCCCGAGCAGGGACGCACTCATCACCTGCATGTGGCCGTCGCTGTACGCGATCGCATTGATGCCCAGACGGAAAAACTTGTGCTGCGCGTCCTGCGCGACGATGCCCGAGTTGCCGGCGCCGTAGAACTCGATGCGGCCGCGGTTCTTGTAGGTTGCCACCAGGGCGTCCACCGCCTTTTCGATCGCGTGGCTGGAGGCGTCGTTGCGGTACTTCAGGAAGGCTGCCACGGTGTTGTCGATCACCTTGACCAGCACGTCGCTCGTCTTGTCGTCCACGTCCACGCTGCGGTGAATGAACGGCACGCCTTCGCTCACCGTGCCGGCGAGCTTGAGCTTGAAGTCCGACAGGCCGTCGTAACCCATGCTGCGGCAGAAGCGCACCACCGTGGGCTTGCTCACGTGCGCGCGCTCGGCCAGCTCGGTCACCGGCAGGCTGGCGAAGGTGCGCGGGTCCAGCAACACGAGCTTGGCCACGCGTTGCTCGGCAGGTGCCAGCGAGGGCAGGGAGGCTTTGATCCGGTCGAGCATGGTGGTTTGGGTTACATGGGATGACAGATGGCGTGAAATTTTATTACACCCGCTGGCCGATAATCCGGTCATGAACCAACTCGACGCCCTCAAGCAATTCACCACGGTCGTGGCCGACACGGGTGACTTTAACCAGATCGCAGCCTACGCCCCGCAGGATGCCACGACCAACCCGTCGCTCATCCTGAAGGCGGTTCAGAAGCCCGAGTACGCCCACCTGCTCAAGGAGGCCGTCGCGAAGCATGGCGCCCAGGGGCTGGACGAGGTGATGAACCGCCTGCTGGTGGCTTTCGGCGGCGAGATCCTGCGCCTGATTCCGGGCCGGGTCTCGACCGAGGTGGATGCCCGACTGAGCTTCGATACCGAGGCCACCGTGACCCGCGCCCGCCGCATCATTGAGCTCTACCAGGGCGATGGGGTGCACGTGGACCGCGTGCTGATCAAGATCGCCTCTACCTGGGAAGGCATCCAGGCCGCTGCGCGGCTGGAGCGCGAGGGCATTCACACCAACCTCACCCTGCTGTTCTCGTTCGCCCAGGCGGTGGCTTGCGGCCAGGCCAAGGTGCAGCTGATCTCGCCCTTTGTGGGCCGCATCTACGACTGGTACAAGAAGAGCGCGGGCTCGGGCTGGGACGAAGCCGCGATGGCCGGAGCCAACGACCCAGGCGTGCGCTCGGTGCGCCGCATCTACGAGTTCTACAAGAAGCACGGCATCGCCACCGAGGTGATGGGCGCGAGCTTCCGCAACGTGGGCCAGATCACGGCGCTGGCCGGCTGCGACCTGCTGACGATCAGCCCCGACCTGCTGGCTCAGCTGGCCGCCAGCGATGCGCCCTTGAGCCGGGCACTGGACGCCGGTGCCGCCAAGGCATCGGACATCGCCTTCGTGACCCACGACGAAGCCAGCTTCCGCTTCGCTCTCAACGAAGACGCGATGGCCACCGAGAAGCTGGCCGAAGGCATCCGAGCCTTTGTGGCGGACACGATCAAGCTCGAAGCCTTGATGAAGTAGCTCGAGCCGAGCCTCAAAACAAAAAGCCCCGCGATTTCTCGCGGGGCTTTTTGTTTTGGGATTTTGTCAGCATGCAGTGATGCATTCCGACGCAGCATGAGGCGCCAGGCCAAGGCGCAAGGGCGTAGACAGTGGCAGCGCCACGGCAAGCCCTTGCAACGCCGGCATGGCGTCTCAGGCAAGGAGCAATTACATGCCCATGCCGCCCATGCCGCCCATATCACCCATGCCGCCACCCGGCATGGCAGGTGCGTCGTCCTTCGGGGACTCGGCGACCATGGCTTCGGTCGTCAGCATCAGGCTGGAGACCGAAGCGGCGTTCTGCAGCGCGGTGCGGGTGACCTTCGTCGGGTCCAGAATGCCCATTTCGATCATGTCGCCGTAGGTGTCGTTGGCGGCGTTGAAGCCGTAGTTGCCCTTGCCGGCCAGGATGGCGTTGACCACCACCGACGGCTCGCCACCGGCGTTGGCCACGATTTCGCGCAGGGGCGCTTCGATGGCCTTGAGCACCAGCTTGATGCCGGCGTCCTGGTCAGCGTTGTCGCCCTTGATGGTGCCGGCGGCCTGACGGGCGCGCAGCAGTGCGACGCCGCCACCGGCCACGATGCCTTCTTCCACCGCAGCGCGGGTGGCGTGCAGGGCGTCTTCCACGCGGGCCTTCTTTTCCTTCATCTCGACTTCGGTGGCGGCACCGACCTTGATGACGGCCACGCCGCCGGCCAGCTTGGCCACGCGCTCTTGCAGCTTTTCGCGGTCGTAGTCGCTGGTGGCTTCTTCGATCTGCACGCGCACTTGCTTGACGCGGGCTTCGATGTCAGCGGCGGCGCCGGCGCCGTCGATGATGGTGGTGTTTTCCTTGCCGATTTCCACGCGCTTGGCCTGGCCCAGGTCGGCCAGGGTCACCTTCTCGAGCGTCAGGCCCACTTCTTCAGCGATGACCTTGCCGCCGGTCAGGATGGCGATGTCTTCCAGCATGGCCTTGCGGCGGTCGCCGAAGCCAGGGGCCTTCACCGCCACAACCTTCAGGATGCCGCGGATGGTGTTGACCACCAGCGTCGCCAGGGCTTCGCCTTCGACGTCTTCGGCAATGATCAGCAGCGGACGGCCGGCCTTGGCGACTTGCTCCAGCGTGGGCAGCAGGTCACGGATGTTGGAAACCTTCTTGTCGTACAGCAGCACGAAGGGGTTGTCCAGCAGCGCCGATTGCTTCTCGGGGTTGTTGATGAAGTAGGGCGACAGGTAGCCGCGGTCGAACTGCATGCCTTCGACGACGTCGAGTTCGTTCTGCAGCGACTTGCCGTCTTCTACGGTGATCACGCCTTCCTTGCCGACCTTGTCCATGGCATTGGCGATGATCTCGCCGATGCTGGTGTCGCTGTTGGCGGAGATGGAGCCGACCTGGGCGATTTCCTTGCTGGTGGTGGTGGCCTTGGAGGCCTTCTTCAGCTCGGCGATCAGGGCTTCCACAGCCTTGTCGATGCCGCGCTTGAGGTCCATCGGGTTCATGCCGGCGGCCACGTACTTCATGCCTTCGCGCACGATGGCCTGGGCCAGCACGGTCGCGGTGGTGGTGCCGTCACCGGCGTTGTCGGAGGTCTTGGAAGCGACTTCCTTGACCATCTGGGCGCCCATGTTCTGGAGCTTGTCCTTGAGTTCGATTTCCTTGGCCACGGACACACCGTCCTTGGTCACGGTGGGGGCGCCGAAGGAGCGCTCGAGCACCACGTTGCGGCCCTTGGGGCCCAGGGTGACCTTGACCGCGTTGGCCAGGATGTTCACGCCTTCAACCATGCGTGCGCGGGCTTCGCCGCCGAAAATGACGTCTTTTGCTGCCATGTTGTTTCTCCGGATTCAGTAAAAAGTGGGGGAGGGGGCGCGGAGGATTACTCGACGACCGCGAACAGGTCGTCTTCCTTCATGACCAGCAGCTCGTCGCCGTCGATCTTGACGGTCTGGCCGCTGTACTTGCCGAACAGAACGCGGTCACCGACCTTGACGTTCATGGCGGCGATTTCGCCCTTGTCGTTCTTCTTGCCAGGACCGACCGCCAGGACTTCGCCCTGGTCGGGTTTTTCGGCGGCTGCGTCGGGAATGACGATGCCCGAGGCGGTCTTGGTTTCGCTGTCAACGCGCTTGACGATCACGCGATCGCCGAGAGGACGAAGTTTCTTGGTCATTGCATCTCCTGGGTATGGAACGGATGGGGTTTATTCAGAACGGCGGTGCCAGCCCGGACAGGCCAGCGGATACCGCTGATCGACTTGGCAGAGCGTGTTAGCACTCAACGCCAGCGAGTGCTAATCATAAGGGCGTCGGAACCCCATTTCAAGATCGGGTGGCTTTATTTCTGGCGCTTGCGGTGTCCGGCCGACCCGCCGGAGATCCTGTTGTCACAAACATTTACGATGCCGGGATGGATCGCATTTTCCCGCTCGCCGCACCGGTTGCCCCTGCCTTGACTCGGCCTATCCGGATGTGGGCCGCGTTGCTCCTGGGTCTCTGTTTGACCTTGGGATGGGGCGTCGCCCGGGCGTCCGCCCCTGCGGCCACCGATGTCACCCTGCAGGCTTTCTACTGGGTCGATACCACGGGGCAGGCGTCGCTGGAAGAGGTGCAGGGCCGGCCAGCCGGGGATTTCCAGCCTCTGGACCGCTACCGGTCCTTTGACCTGGCGAATGCCGCGCTGTGGTTGCGCCTGGACCTGCCGGCGCTGGACACCGGCCGCCGCTGGTACCTGGCCTTGAGCGCGGCGGCGTTCATCAACCGGGCCACGCTCCATGTCGCCGACGCCCAGGGGCAGTGGACAGTGCAGCAGGCCGGCGATCTGTTGTCGGTGTCCCAGTGGAGCCACCCGGACCAGACCCCGGTGTTTTCCGTGCCCGCCGGGTCGGCGGGCACAGTCTGGTTGCGGCTGGAGAACCGGCCCGCGTCGCTGAGCCCGCGTCTGCTGCTGCTGGAAGAAGACACGCTGCAGGAAACGCGTTACTGGACGTTCCTGTTGATCGGAGGCTATCTCGGTTTCGGTCTGCTGGTCTTGTTCTGGGGCTGGGTGCACGCGCGCCTGTACGGCGACCGGGCTTTCATCGCTTACTGCTGTTATGTCGCGTGCATGCTGGGTTTCCAGGCGGCCTTCACCGGCGTGGGCGGGTTGTTCTTCTGGCGCGACTGGGCCTGGTGGAACGACGCCGCACCGGCGGTGTTCATGCTGTGGCTCACCGCATCGGGCATCTGGTTCGTGCGCGAGGCCTGCGCGGTGTCGCGCCACCACCGTCGGGTGGACCGCTTCGTGCTGGCCTGGTGCGGGTTCGGCTTGTTGTTCCCGGTGGTCTACCTGCTGCTGCAGAACCAAGTGGTGTTTGCCGTGCTCAACCTGTACGGCCTGTTGTCGGTGATATTGAGCTTCACGCTGTGTGTCTGGACCTGGCGGCTGGGCGAGAAGTACGCGGGCTGGCTGGCGTTGGGCTTCCTGCCGGTCCATCTGAGTTACCCGTTTCCTGCGCTGCGCTCGGCCGGTGTCCTGCCGGACAGCTGGGCCACCCAGTACGCGGTGCTCATCGGTTCGGCGATCGAAATCCCGCTGTTGCTGTACATCCTGCACCGACGCGCCAAGGAGTTCAACGAGAACCACGCCCGCCTGCGCGCGATCGAGAGCACCGACCCCCTGACGGGCTTGACCATTGCACCGGTGCTCGACCTGCGCCTGCGCGACGCCATGCGCCGCTCCAGGCGCTATGGTCATCCTTGTGGTCTCCTGATGGTGGAGCTCGTCAACCATGCGGACATCGCGGCTCGCCAAGGGCGGGAGGTGGCCGACCGCGCGCTGGTGGTGGCCGCATCGCGCCTGTTGCACGTGGTGCGCGACGTGGACACGGTCTGCCGCGTGGCGAATGCGCGCTTTGCGGTGCTCGTCGAAGGGCCGCTGCAGCCGGACCACCTGATGTTGCTGGCGCAGCACATCGTCGCGAAGGGCCTGGAGCAGGTGCCCTCGCTGCCGGCGGGGGTGTCGCTGCGCTTTCGCCTGGTCTCCATGTCGCTGCTGGACGGGGCGAGCGAGGGGGACGATGGGCGCCTGCTGGATCGGCTGGGCGCGGCGTTGGACCAGATGGCCGATGACGCCCGCAAGGTCGTGCTGCACCTGCCGGCTCGCTCAACGGTACCCACACCGTCCTGAGTGTTTGTCTTGAGCCTGTAGTCTGTCGCCCTCACCCTTCGTGCTTGTTTCAACCCCGTACCTGGAGAGGATTCGATATGAGTGGATTCCAAATTGGCGTGATCGTCGGCAGCCTGCGTCGCGACTCCTTCAACCGTCAGCTGGCCACCGCGCTGGCCCGGCTCGCTCCCCAGGAGTTCACGTTCAAGCCACTCGAGATCGGTGACTTGCCGCTGTACAACCAGGACGACGATGCCAACCAGGCCGCGCCGGTCAAGCGACTCAAGTCCGAGATCGCGGCCTCGCAAGGCTTGCTGTTCGTGACCGCCGAGTACAACCGCTCCATCCCCGGTGTGCTGAAGAACGCCATCGACCACGCCTCGCGCCCCTATGGCCAGAACGCCTGGGCCGGCAAGCCTGCCGGGGTGATCGGTGTGTCGGTCGGTGCGATCGGTACCGCGCTCGCGCAGCAGCATCTGCGCAATGTGCTGGCCTACCTGGATGTGCCCACGCTGGGCCAGCCCGAGGCCTTCATCCAGTCCAAGGAAGGGCTGTTCGACAAGGACGGCGGCATCGGCGCGGACAGCAAGGCGTTCCTCCAGAAGTGGATGGACACCTATGCCGCCTGGGTGCGTCGGCACGCGGGCTGAGGGCCCGCCCGGCTCAGAAATGCGCCAGGTAACCGCCGTCCACCACCAGCACCTGGCCGGTGACGTAGCTGGCGGCGGGTGAGGCCAGAAACACCGCCGCACCCCCGATTTCCTCCGGCCGCCCCCAGCGGCCCAGCGAGCTGCGCCGCTCCAGCCAGGCGGCGGTGGCGGCGTCCTCCACCATCGCGGTGTTGGTGTCGGTGGCGAAGTAGCCCGGTGCGATGGCGTTGACGTTGATGCCCTGCGGGCCGAGTTCGGCCGCCAGCGCGCGCGTCAGAGCTTCGAGCGCGCCCTTGCCAGTGGTGTAGGCGGCGTCGCCGGCGCGCGCGATCGGCCCAGCGATGGAGGTGACATTGATGATGCGGCCGAAGGCCTGGGCACGCATGGGCCGCGCCACTTCGCGGCACAGGTGCCAAGCCGAGACAAGGTTGGCTTCCAGCAGCTCGCGCAGGGCCTGGGCGGGCAGTTCGTCCAGGGGCTGGCGCCGGCGCTGCCCCACGTTGTTGACCAGGATGTCGATCTGGCCGCTCTCGGCCAGGACGTGGGCCACGGCCGCGCTCGCAGCGGCTTCGTCGGTCACGTCGAAGGGCAGCGCGTGGGCGGTGCCGCCGCTTTGCCGTACCTGATCCACGGCTTCGCGCAGGGCGACGGCGTCACGGCCGTTGAGCCACACGGCGGCGCCATGGGCGGCCAGCGCCTTGGCCATGCACAGACCGAGGCCGCGGGCCGCGCCGGTGACGACGGCGACGCGGCCTTGCAGGGAGAACAGGGTGGTGGGAATCGGGGCGGTGGTGGGGTTCACCGCGCGATTATCGGCCGGCCTTCGGCAACTCAGGCCGGCAGCTCGGCCAGTGAGGACTCGGGAAACGCCATGTCCTGTTCCATGCCGTCGAAGGGCAGGGTGAAGTAGAAGGTGCAGCCTTCACCGGGCGCGGTCTCGGACCAGATGCGCCCGCCGTGGCGCTCGATGATGCGCTGCGACAGCGCCAGGCCCGTGCCCGTGCCTTCGAAGTCCATGGAGTGGTGCTGACGCTGGAACATCACGAACAGGTTGTGTGCCTTTTCCAGGTCGAAGCCCACGCCGTTGTCGGCGATGTAGAAGGTGCGGCCGCCCACGGGGTTGACCTTCCAGCCCACCTCGATGCGGGCCGCGTCGCGCGGTCGGGTGTACTTCACCGCGTTGCCCAGCAGGTTGCCCAGGGCCTGGGCCAGCAACATGGCGTCGCCTCGCACGATGGGCAGGTCGTTCTCGATCACCCATTCGATGCGGCGGTCCGGGTTTTCCTGTTTCAGGTGCGCGATCACGCCCTGGACGAGCTGGGCGATGGGCACCGGTTGGGTGTCGACCGCCACGCGACCGAGTCGAGCGTATTCGAGCAGGCCTTCGATCATCAGGCTCATGCGCTTGGAGGCCTTGGCGATCGAGTTCTGGTACTGCAAGGCCAGCGTGTCGGCGGAGTCGCCCATCTGCTCTTGCAACAGGCTGACGAAGCTCGCGATGTGGCGCAGGGGTGCGCGCAGATCGTGCGAGACCATGTGCGAGAACACGTCCAGGTCCTTGTTGGCCGCCACGAGCTGTTGTGTGCGCTCGGCGACGCGTTTTTCGAGCTCGCGGTTGAGGTCGTTCATCACGTCCTCCAGGCTCTTGGCCGCGGTCATGTCGCGCGTGATGCTCGAGAGGCCCTGCAGTTCGCCCGCTTCATTGCGCAGCGCGGTCAGCACGGTGTGCGCCCAGAAGCGCGAGCCGTCCTCGCGCAGGCGCCAGCCCCGCGTTTCCCACTGGCCGTGGGCCTTGGCCAGGCGCAGCACCTGGCCGGGGTCGACCTCGTCTTCGCCCGCGTTGTCGGTGGACAGCAGCACTTCATAGGAACGACCCATGATCTGCGAACGGGTGTGGCCGTGCAGCCGCTGGGCGCTCTCGGTCCATTCGGTGATGCCGCCGTTTTCGTCGACGAAATAGATGCAGTAGTCCTGGATCGCGTCCACCATCAGCCGGTAGCGCTGCTCGCTGGCAAACAGCTCGGCGGAGCGCGAGCGCACGCGCTCTTCCAGGTCCTGGTTGGCGTGCAGCACGAACTCCTCGGTGCGGCGGCGCTCCGTGATGTCGTGCAATTCAATGAAGAAGCCCTCGACCGAACCGTTCTGGAAGTCGGGGATGTAGTGGATCTCGAAGTAGTTGCGCGAGCCGTCGGCGGCCACGCGCTCGGCCTCGAAGGTCTGCGTCTGGCCGGAGAGGGCCTGTGCCACGCGCGGCAGGATGTCGGGCAGGATGTCGGGCCGCACCACCTGGCTCAGGGGCGAGCCCACCATGTCGATCGGCAGTTTGCCGTAGCGCGCGGCGTGCGCGTGGTTGGCGAAACGGCAGATCAGGTTCTTGTCGTAGTAGGCCAGGCGCGCGGGAATGCGGTCGGTGATGCTGCGCAGCAGGCTGTCCTGGGCCGAGGCGGCCTGGGCCGCGTCGAGGGGTGTGACCACCGCGCTGCCGTGCAGGAAATGGCCTTCGGCATCGAACACCGGCGTGGAGGCGAGGCGGGCGCGAAAGAGGCTGCCGTCGACGCGTTGCCAGTCCAGGTCGACCGGCTCGCTCTGCCCGCTCTGGCGCAGGGATTCCACGTGGGTGGTCAGCGCGTCGCGCGAACGCGGCGCGACGAGTTCGTTCAGGGGCATGCCCGGTGCGCCGTGGCCCAGCCAGCCCAGCAAGGCCTGGTTGAGATGCACGCAACGCTGCTCGGTGTCAAAGGTGAGCAGACCGCAGCTTGCCTGGTCGCAAAGGGAGCGGGCGCTGTCCAGCGCGGCCTGGAGTTCTTGTGTGCGCAGCGCCAGCAACCGCTCGAGCTGTTGCTCTGGCGTTTCCATCCCGTCGGGGCAGATAGAGGTGTCCATGGTTCAGGGCTCCCGGGTCATTGCATTGCAGCCAGAAAGGTGGCTTGTACTCCCATATCGGACGCCGCCGCTGAAAATTCAAATTGTTACGACCGGTGGTTTTCCCTGTTGTCCGAAAAAAGTACGAAAAAAAGCCCCGCAGGCTGTCGCCCGGGGGCCTTGTCGGCCGATTGCGTGAAAATTTACAGGCCGGCGGCCTTGCGCAGCGCGGCGGCCTTGTCGGTGCGTTCCCAGGCGAATTCGGGCTCTTCGCGACCGAAGTGGCCGTAGGCGGCGGTCTTGGTGTAGATCGGGCGCAGCAGGTCCAGCATCTGGATGATGCCCTTCGGACGCAGGTCGAAGTGCTCCTGCACCAGGGCGGCGATCTTCTCGTCGGGGATCACGCCGGTGCCTTCGGTGTACACGGTGACGTTCATCGGGCGGGCCACGCCGATGGCGTAGGCGACCTGGATCTGGCACTGCTTGGCCAGGCCGGCGGCCACGATGTTCTTGGCCACGTAGCGGGCGGCGTAGGCGGCCGAGCGGTCCACCTTGGACGGGTCCTTGCCCGAGAACGCGCCACCGCCGTGCGGGCAGGCGCCGCCGTAGGTGTCGACGATGATCTTGCGGCCGGTCAGGCCGCAGTCACCCTGCGGGCCGCCGATGACGAAGCGGCCGGTCGGGTTGATCAGGTACTTGGTGTCCTTGAGCCATTCCTTGGGCAGCACGGGCTTGATGATCTCTTCGATGATGGCTTCGTTGAACGAGGCCTTCATCTTGTGCGGCGTCTCGCTCTGGTCGGGCGAGTGCTGGGTGGAGAGCACCACGGTGTCGATGCTGTGCGGTTTGCCATCGACGTAACGCATGGTCACCTGGCTCTTGGCGTCGGGACGCAGGAAGGGCAGGCGGCCGTCCTTGCGCAGCTGGGCCTGGCGCTCCACGAGGCGGTGGGCGTAGTAGATCGGCGCGGGCATCAGCTCGGGCGTCTCGTCGCAGGCGTAGCCGAACATCAGGCCCTGGTCGCCAGCGCCGGTGTTCAGGTGGTCGTCGGACGCGTGGTCCACGCCCTGGGCGATGTCGTTGGACTGCTTGTCGTAGCAGACCATGACCGCGCAGCCCTTGTAGTCGATGCCGTACTCGGTGTTGTCGTAGCCGATGCGCTTGAGGGTGTCGCGTGCGACCTGGATGTAGTCGACGTGGGCGTTGGTGGTGATTTCACCGGCCAGCACCACCAGACCGGTGTTGCACAGGGTCTCGGCGGCCACACGGCTGCGCGGGTCCTGGGTGAAGATTGCGTCGAGGATCGCGTCGGAGATCTGGTCGGCGACCTTGTCGGGGTGGCCTTCGGAGACGGATTCGGAGGTGAAAAGGAAATCGTTCGCCATATATATAAACTCCACATTGGTTGACCGGCGTTGCCGGTCTGTCAGAGTTCGGCGAACGCTTTAGCGGAATTTATGAATCGCCCCGCAATTAGTTCCATAACTCGGCGATGGCCGCATTCTAAATCAAGCCGGCGCCCCCTTCCCGCCCCTCCCGTCCCGTGACCCTGTTGATCCATGGCCTTTTCCGCGCGCTGAGCTGGATGCCGTTGCCCGTGCTGCACGCGGTGGGCTGGCTGCTGGGCTGGCTCAGTTTTGGGCTCTCGGGCCGGTACCGGCGGCGCCTGTTCGCGCACGCCGCCCAGGCCGGGTTTTCGCGCCGGGTGGCGCTGGCCTCGGTGGGCGAGTCGGGCAAGCTGGTGGCGGAACTGCCCCGCCTGTGGCTCGGCCGGCCGGTGCCCGTGACCTGGGCCGGCGCAGAGCATATCGAGGCGACGCAACGAGAAGGCTTGGCGGTGTTGTTCCTGACACCCCATCTGGGGTGTTTCGAGATCACGGCCCAGGCCTATGCGCAGCGCTTTGGCGCAGCGCACCCGATGACGGTGCTGTTCCGTCCGGCGCGCCAGCCCTGGCTGCGCGATCTGGTGGCCGGTGCCCGCCAGCGCCCCGGCCTGTTCGCCGCGCCGACCACCCTGGCGGGTGTGAAGCAACTCATCAAGGCGCTCAAGGCCGGGCAGGCGGTCGGCCTGTTGCCCGATCAGGTGCCGCCCGAGGGGCAGGGCGTGTGGGCGCCGTTCTTCGGCCGCGATGCCTACACCATGACCCTGTCGGGCCGACTCGCCCAGGCCGGGCGCGTGCACATCCTGCTGAGCTGGGGCGAGCGCCTGAGCGCGGGCCGGGGCTACCGCGTGCATGTGCGGCCGTTCGAGCCGCTCAACGGCGGGCCGTTGGCGGACGATCCGCTCGAAGCGGCGAAACAGATCAACCGCGCCATGGAGGCCCTGGTGCGAGAATGCCCCGCCCAGTACCTCTGGTCCTACAACCGCTACAAATCGCCGCCGCGGTCGACGCCGCAGCCGCCCTGATGTCTTCACTGCCCCCCACCTCCGACGCTTCGCTGCCACCTGGCAACCTCGGCAACCGCCTGGGGGTGGCTTTCATGCGCCTGCTGGCCGTGCTGCCGCTGCCCTGGGTGCGTGGCCTGGGCTGGTTGCTCGGTCGGGCGCTGCATCTGGTGGCCGTGCGGCGCCGGCGCATCGCGCGCATCAACTGGGGCCTGTGCTTTCCGGAAAGCAGTGAGGCCGAGCGCAACCGAGCGGTGCGCCAGCACTTCGTGTACTTCGCTCAGGCCTGGCTCGACCGCGGCTGGCTGTGGGAAGCGCCTCTGGCGACGGTGCGCCGGCGCCTCACGCTCGCCGGCGATCTGCAGGCCCTGGCTGGCAACGAACCCACCGTGATCTTCGCGCCGCATTTCGTGGGCATGGACGCCGGCTGGATCGGACTCACGGCCCACCTGGAGCGC
Source organism: Hydrogenophaga sp. GW456-12-10-14-TSB4 (assembly GCF_059424305.1). Taxonomy (NCBI): domain Bacteria; kingdom Pseudomonadati; phylum Pseudomonadota; class Betaproteobacteria; order Burkholderiales; family Comamonadaceae; genus Hydrogenophaga; species Hydrogenophaga sp. GW456-12-10-14-TSB4. The sequence goes on from NZ_JBWKZH010000073.1 coordinate 26,333, forward strand.
CGTTTCTGCGGGCTCTATGCGGAGCAGCTCAATGCCGACGTGGACCGCTGGATGGCCCAGGGCCGCCAGCGCTTCGGCAACCCCCATGTCGTGGGCAAGCGCCAGGGCATCAAGCCGCTGGTCGCGGCGATGCGCCAGGGCCTGCCGCTCTACCTGTTGCCCGACATGGACCACGGTACGCGCGACGCAGCGTTCGTGCCCTTTTTCGGTGTGCAGACTGCCACGCTCATGTCGCTGTCCCGGCTGGCCCGCCTCGGGCGCGCCTGCGTGGTGCCGGTGGTGAGCCGTCTCACGCGCGAGGGCTACGAGATCCAAGTGATGTCGCCCTGGCCCGACTACCCGACCGCCGATGCCGAGGCCGACACGGCGGTCATGAACCGCTACCTGGAGGACTACATCCGCCAGGCACCCGAGCAGTACTACTGGGTGCACAAGCGCTTCAAGACCCGGCCCGGCAACGAGCGGTCGTTCTACGCCGACCTCTGAGCCGGCCCCGGTTCGAGGAAGCCGCCGATCAGGGCGGCCACCCGCTCGGGCTGTTCGTGCACGATCCAGTGTGTGGCGCCGGGCACGCGCTCGATGCGCAGGTCGTTCACATACGCTTCCAGCCCCTCCAGCAAGGCCTCGGGCAGCGCGGTGTCGTTCAGGCCCCAGATCACCAGCGTCGGTCGTGCGACGGTCGCTTTCTCGCGCGGCACCTGCACGGCCGCCGCCCCGGGATCTTCGGCGGTGGGTGGGCGCAGGGGCGATGCGGCGTAGTACGCACAGGGGCCTGCCAGGCCCTGGCGCCAGACGGCGCGGTAGCGATCGCGCGTGGGTTCGTCGAGCCAGGCCATCGGCCCGCTGTCGGCCGCCATGTGGGTGAAGAAAGGCCAGAGGCGGGCGAAATCGTTGTCGGCCAGCAGTGCCGGGGCGTCGGCGCGGATCAGGAAGTTCATGTACGCGCTGGCCGCCTGCTGTGCCGGCGAGTGCGCCAGTTCGCGCTGGAAGGTGGCGGGGTGCGGTGCGTTGACGATGACCAGCTGCCGCATCAGGGTCGGTTGCTGTGCCGCGAGGCCCCAGGCCAGCGCGCCGCCCCAGTCGTGGGCGACGAGGCCAGCGAGCTGGCCGGGCGTGGGGCTGTCGGCGGTGACGGCCGTGATCAGCGCGCCAAGGTCTTGCAGCAAGGGCTTGGCGCGGTAGGCCGAGGTCTCGGTCGGCGCGCTCGACTGCTCGAAGCCGCGCAGGTTGGGCGCCACGCAGCGGTAGCCGCCGTGTTCGGGTCGGGCGAAGCGCAGGAGCATTTCGTCCCACACGAAGGCGGCTTCCGGGAAGCCGTGAAGGAACAGCAGGACCGGTCGGCCGGGATCGCCGGCAGCGCGGCAACTCAGCGTGATGCCGTGGGGCAGGGCTTGTTGGAAGGTCTGGATCATGCGGGCTCTCCGGAGCCCGCACGGTTCAGTCCAGCGCGGGCGGCTCGTCGTCGGGAACGGGGTCGGCCGCCTGGGCTGGCGCAGTGGCGCCATGCGTCCATTGCCAGAGCAGCAGCGCCACCTCGTCCAGCCCCTTTTTCTTCAGGGCCGAGAAGAGTCTCGCTTCGCCGCCGCCGGACTGCAGTCGCGCAATCGACAGCGCCTTCTGCGCTTCCGCGTGGTTGAGCTTGTCGGCCTTGGTGAGCAGCACCAGGAACTTCAGGCCTTCCTCGACCCGGGGCCGGATCACCTCCAGCAGGATCTCGTCAAGCTCGGTCAGGCCCAGGCGCGGGTCGATCAACAGCACCACGCCCTTGAGGTTCTCGCGGGTGAGCAGGTAGTTGCCCATCACGCGCTGCCAGCGCAGCTTGGCCTCGCGCGGCACCGCCGCATAGCCATACCCCGGCAGGTCGGCCAGCACTGCGTCGGTGACGCCCTGTTTGCCGAGCGAGAACAGGTTGATGCTCTGCGTGCGGCCCGGCGTCTTGGACGCGAAGGCCAGGCGCTTCTGCTGCGTCAGCGTGTTGATGCAGGTGGACTTGCCCGCGTTGGAACGGCCGACGAAGGCGATCTCGGGCACGTCCAGCGGTGGCAGGTGCTCGAGTTGCGGGGCGGTGGTGAGAAAGCGGGCGGTGTGCAGCCAGCCGTGCGCGATCTTGGGATCGGGCTTGAGGGGATCGATGGTTTTTCCAGCGCGGGGTATCGGGGCTTTGAGGCCCGGGGCGTCGTGAGACGGCGAAGCGGTCTGGGGGGCTGGAGTGGGG